>NZ_JAWOQP010000009.1:0-207898 GCF_033337375.1 Vibrio sp. YT-17 | reverse complement strand
TGAGGCTTCCTTTTTCAACCTCATCAACTACAGTGAGTTTAAAAGCGAGGGAGTAATCGCGCTGAGTTCTTTTAGTTTTTGATTTCATAACACTCTCCAATTTTGGGGGTGGAAAGTGTCAACCTTATTTAGGACGGCACATTTATTACAAAAAAAGCCGGGTATCCCGGCCTTTATATGGTGATTCTTACTGCGCTGAAATGACAGTGACAAGTTCATGTGTCTCACCTGGTTGGAGCGTTTGACCTTGCTCAATACTTGGTGCATGAACAGCAGACTCTACACACAACATGGTTTGATAACCATCGTCAGCCATGTCACCCATGCTTTGCGCACCTTCTGCCCAAGGGTTCCATAATACTGCTGAGTTGTGGCCTTGGTTGTGTACGCTTAGCGTACGATCCAATACCGGGTCTTTTACCAAAATTTTCGCTTCTGGTTGCGTGTAAACGCGATCAATCGTGTCAGTTAGTTGTAGAACATTACCACCTTGGCATACCGCATCAGCTTTCAAGCTATCAATGTACTCGGCACCCATGCCTGTCGTTTGTGCTTGCTTAATGTCTCCAACGTTTAGGTAAGTATGTAATGCGCCAGAGAAGGTCCAAGCCTCGTCATCAATGTTCATGACTTTGAGCGTCACTTTTAGCTCATCGCCCACTTCAATCACCAAACGAGCGTCAAACATATGGGGCCAAATATCGTGGATTTCTTCTGTCGGGAACAGAGCAAGTTCAACAATCACACCGTTATGGTTCTCACGATGTTCAACCAACTCCCATTCTGCGGTGCGGGCAAAGCCGTGAGCTGGAGCAGCGATACGCCCAAACCAAGGCCAACAAACCGGAATACCACCGCGAAGAGCAGCTTTACCATCGAAGACAGCTTTTTCGCTCATCCAGATCAGATCTTCTTGACCTTTAGGCGTGAACGACACGACATGACCACCGTGTAGCGAGATGCCTGCCGTTGCTTTGTCATGAATCACGCGGACGATTTTTATCTGATCAACTTCAACGATAGTGACGTTATCAGATAGCACCGTTAGGGCTGGGAGAGTTTTTAAATCCATGTGTAGTTTCCTATCGCTGGGGGAGAGCTTTTAGACGCGCTTCGCACATTAAATGCAACATCGAGCCTGCATTCTCTCAAATTCCAGATACAAAAAAGGCGACTCTAGAGCCGCCTTTTCTTTAACGAAGTTATTCGCTAATTGCTAACTTTCTAATTACTTAGAGATGTGAGCGATTAGGTCTAGAACTTTGTTTGAGTAACCGATTTCGTTGTCGTACCAAGATACAACTTTAACGAATTTGTCAGTTAGCGCGATACCAGCTTTAGCATCGAATACTGAAGTGCAAACTTCGCCGATGAAGTCTTGAGATACAACTGCATCTTCAGTGTAGCCTAGAACGCCTTTTAGTTCGCCTTCAGAAGCTTCTTTCATCGCTTTACAGATGTCTTCGTAAGAAGCACCGTTAACTAGGTTAACAGTTAGGTCAACTACAGAAACGTTAGCAGTTGGTACGCGGAAAGCCATACCAGTTAGTTTGCCGTTTACTTCTGGAAGTACAACGCCTACAGCTTTAGCAGCACCAGTTGAAGATGGGATGATGTTTTGAGAAGCACCACGACCACCGCGCCAGTCTTTAGCAGAAGGACCATCTACAGTTTTTTGAGTTGCTGTAGTTGCGTGAACTGTAGTCATAAGACCAGATTCGATACCGAACTTGTCGTTAAGAACTTTAGCGATAGGCGCTAGACAGTTAGTAGTACAAGAAGCGTTAGAAACGATGTCTTGACCAGCGTAAGTGTCGAAGTTTACGCCGTTAACGAACATTGGAGTAGCGTCTTTAGAAGGACCAGTTAGTACAACTTTTTTCGCGCCAGCAGTGATGTGCTTACGTGCAGTCTCGTCAGTTAGGAAAAGACCAGTTGCTTCAGCTACAACGTCAACACCGATTTCGTCCCATTTTAGGTCTTCAGGGTTGCGCTCTGCAGTAACACGTACAGTTTTACCGTTAACGATTAGGTTACCGCCTTCAACTTCAACAGTACCGTTGAAACGGCCGTGAGTTGAGTCATACTTAAGCATGTATGCCATGTAATCTACATCGATAAGGTCGTTAATACCTACTACTTCGATGTCGTTGCGCTCTTGCGCTGCACGGAATACGAAACGACCGATACGGCCAAAACCGTTAATACCTACTTTGATAGTCATTATAGTTGCTCCACAACTTAATTTCTGATTAAAGATAACTGGTAGTAAAATTACAGAATCCAGTAAACATCTGCAAGTGATAATCGGACTTAACTTGTTTAAAGTCAAAAAAAAGCGACGCTTTTTTTAACAATTCTTTGCAAATGTACGTTTTTTAAACTTTTAACTGATTCTTCTGTAGCCCAGTTGGCGTAATATAACTGGTGAGATAAGTGCTCTTATCAAATTAATTACGCATGGTGTCCTGGTGAGAAAGTATGTGCTACAACTGTTAAGAGAAGCAAGTTTTTTGCTAAAAAAGTCAATACCAAGAACAGTAAATAAGGAGCCGAAAGTCGTGGAACAAAGCGGGAAAAAAGTGACGAAGTCAGATGAACAGTGGCGTGAGCAACTGTCTGATGAAGAGTTCCGTGTTTGCCGAGAGCAAGGTACAGAGCCTCCTTTCAGCGGTAAGCTACTGCATAATAAGGAAACTGGTGTTTATGCTTGTACTTGTTGTAATGCCCCTCTCTTTGTCTCTGATAACAAGTATGACTCTGGCTGCGGATGGCCAAGTTTTGATGCGCCTATCAACGATCAAGCGGTGCGTTATTTAGAAGATCTAAGTCACGGAATGGTACGTACAGAGATTCGTTGTGCAACGTGTGATAGCCATCTAGGGCACGTTTTTGAAGATGGCCCACAGACCACAGGAGAGCGTTTTTGTGTTAATTCTGTGTCGTTAATTTTCAACAAATCAGAATAATAACGACAAAATTGTGCTCGAGATTGTTTTATCCTTTCAGGATGATTCATGCTCAACAGTGATCTGAGTGTCGCTCGACTTAAATAAAAACTCCCGCTCATTGCGGGAGTTTTTCGTTTATATCTCACTGGGTATCATTGCTGGGGAATAGATACCTTTCTCTATGGCTTTCGCCACCGATTCGGCTAATTCATCCAACTGCTTATATCGCTCTGGATGACTGAAATTGAACATACGTTGGAGCTGCTTTTCATCAGCAAGCGGTACGTCGAATCTCTTCGCGACCATTGCCCATAGATACGCTTGCTCTTTGTCTCCAAGCCCCTGATGAATACTTGCCATTGACTTGAGAATGACCGGATTGATGTTGTCTTCATCAGATAAAGACAACGCGTTATTAAGAAGCTCCAGGGTTTTCTTGGTATCTCGGTTGGTATAAAAAGTGGCTAATGCATATTGCATCTCAGCATTATTTAATTGGGGAGACCCTTCCATTTGTAAAAATGCGCGCCGAGCTTGAGTATCTCCCGTTTGAGACCATAAGAAATACAAAGTAGCCGGGTCTTCTGAGCCTTTTAACTCGTTTACGATGCGCTCTAGCTCATCAATACTGTGTACCAATGCATTAAAGCGTTGTCTTTTGAGAGCACTTTGATCAATAGGGGTGATCTGGGAGGCGAGTTCTAAGCATTTCCTATATTCAGCGACCAGACCGTATTCGATGATTTGGTTGGCCTCTGATGGGTTTTTCAATTGCTCAAACCGATGCCAAACCAAATTTGTTCTTGGAATTCGACATTGGCCGTCATCCATATTGAGCTGCTCGCAACGCAGCTCTGGTGTTTTTTGGCACAACTCTTCGGTTGTCACGTTACCTTCAAAACAGCCCGATAGCGCAAAACATGCGAGGCTGAGAAGTAACCAGTTTGTTCTTTTCATGGCTTTGCTTGTGATCCGTTACACCAATTCATTTTCGTATTCTTGACTCAGTTTCTTAACCCGTTATGTTCTGTAAATAGAATGTAATAAGAAGGTACACTATGGACGCAGAACAACTATTACAAGCGATGACTCCAGAAGTTTATGATCGCTTAGTCTATGCAGTAGAAACGGGAAGATGGCCTGAGGGTACAACACTTTCTAAAGAGCAGCGAGATTCGTGTATGCAAGCTGTGATGTTGTATCAATCAAAACATAATACTGATGCGCAGCATATGACGGTTGCAGCCGGTGGTGAAATCAGTTTTAAATCAAAACAAGAGCTTAAAAAACAATTCAGCGGAGAAGAGAGCGATATTGTTCGTGTCAATCCGAACATTGATTAATCCTTACGCCTTATTTCTCAAAATTTTATTATTTTGATTTTGAAAGAAAAAAGCCCAAATTGTATTGGGCTTTTTAGATCGTAGAAAGCTTGAACTTACAGGCTCATTTCACCACGCAGTACTTGTTGCATTCTCTCTTTTACTTCTTCGTAAGAAAGGTTTTGGCTTAGAAGGTAGTGTAGTTTTGCCAGCGCCGCTTCGGGCGTCATGTCAAAGCCACTGATAACACCAGAGTCTGCGAGAGCACAACCTGTGGCATATCCGCCCATATTCACTTTACCTGCCAAACACTGAGTTAGGTTTACGACAATAACGCCGCGCTCAGAGGCTTCTTTCAGGTGACCAAGCAGCTCAGGGTTCTGAGGAGCATTACCGACACCAAAAGTCAGAAGAATCATCGCATTCACGGGCTGACGAAGCGTGTTGCGGATAACTTCGTGTGAAATACCAGGGTACATGGTGATCACACCGATTGGTTGTGGCGTGATGTTGTGAACCTTAAACTCACCTTCTGGTTGTGCACCAACGGTTACGCTGTTGCTAACTTGAATATTGATCCCAGCTTCCAATAGTGGAGGAAGGTTTGGTGAAGTAAAGGCATTAAAACCGTCTGCATGAGATTTTGTACTGCGGTTACCACGCATCAATTGATTATTGAAGAACAAAGTTACTTCGTTGATCGGGTAGTTTGCCGCAATATGTAGCGCGTTTAATAGGTTTGCTTGGCCGTCAGAACGCAGCTCTGCGAGAGGGATTTGTGAACCCGTTACAATCACTGGCTTACCAAGGTTTTCAAGCATGAAAGACAATGCGGACGCTGTGTACGCCATGGTGTCAGTACCATGTAGGATAACGAAACCATCGTATTTGTCATAGTTGTCACGAATATCATTCGCAATCTGCTGCCAGTCAGCAGGTGTCATATCTGATGAGTCAATCAGAGGGTCGTATTCGTGGATGGTGTAATCCGGCATTTCAGGACGATGGAATTCGGGCATGCTTGCTAATTGCTTTTCCATAAAGCCAGCAACAGGCACATAGCCGTGGTCGGATTTTTGCATTCCGATGGTACCACCGGTGTAAGCGATGTAGATGTGTTTTCTAGTCATCGTTTTTTCTTTCGTGTAGGGGAACAGAGGCGGGGATTATATACCTAAATAACCTTGAGATGCGAGGCTATACGCACAGCATCAGAAAGTCATCTGAGGAGATGCAAAGCCTAATAAAAAGGGCACTTCAAGTAGAAGTGCCCTTTGTAATATTGATGGAAAAACTACTGCACTTGGCAGTTCAAACAAAATGCGTATTGACCTTTAGGATCGTTGAAGCTTTGGAGCAAGCTTGCGTCTTGTTCGAATTGTTGAGCTACGGGTTGAAGACTTTTTGGTAGCAAGCTTGTTGCATCAATACCTAGAGAGACTTTCACCTGTTTCATAAACTCTTGTAGAAATAGTTCAGTAGGTGAAAGAGGCTCTTCTACCCAGTAAATGCCATAATCGGTCACGTTCGCTAGTTTCGCCGCTAGCTCTACAGCATCATCAAAGTCACCCATTTGATCGACAAGACCAAAGGATAGTGCATCTTGGCCAGTCCAAACTCGACCTTGAGCAACTTTGTCAACTTCCTCTAGAGACATATCGCGATTCTCGCCAACTAGAGAAATAAAGCGCTTGTAACCGTGTTCGATACCTAATTGGAACACTTGAGACGCGCCCTCAGAAAGGCCAGTGGTAATACCGTCACCTGAGAACGGCGATGTGCCAACGCCATCAGTGTTAATACCTAACTTGCTAAAGCCTTTTTCAAACGTGGTGATGACACTAAATATACCAATGGAGCCCGTCAGGGTTGTTGGCTGAGCAACGATTTTGTCTGCGCTCATTGAAATCCAATAACCACCAGAAGCAGCCAAACTCGACATGGATACAACAACCGGCTTACCTGCTTGCTTCAGAGCTTCTACTTCGTTACGAATCACTTCAGAAGCAAAGGCACTGCCTCCTGGACTATCTACTCGTAATACGACCGCTTTCACTTTTTCATCATTGCGTGCTTGACGCAGCAAGCTTGCGACTGTGTCACCACCAACAGTTCCGCGAGGTTGTTGACCGTCCATAATCGCGCCACTTGCTAGAACAACGGCGATGTCGTGCTGAGGTAGTGTGTAATCGGGACGAATCGTTGCAAGGTAGTCGTAGTAACCAATCGCGTTGTAGCTGTCTTTGCCGTCACTGCCAAACTGTTTTGCAAATAGAGTGCGAATGTCTTGGCGTGTAGCAAGTTCATCCACTAGCCCCAATTTGACTGCGAGCTGAGCAATATCGCCATTTACAGACTTCATCTCGTTAATCAGCTCATCCATGGTTGGATTAAGCACTTTCGCATCAATGTTTCGGTTTGTTGTTACGTCATCAACAAAAGCACTCCACAATTGAGTAACCCAGCGTGTTGCTGACTCTTTCGCCGCATCGGACATGTCATCACGAATAAACGGTTCGATAGCGGATTTATAAGTACCTACGCGAAAAACATGAGTGGAAACGTCAAGCTTTTCAAGTAACGTTTTGTAGTACATTGAGTAAGCGCTGTAACCTTTAATCAATACACCACCATCAGGTGCCAGATAAACTTTGTCAGCGTAACTTGCCAAGTAATATTGGCTTTGGTTGTAGAAATCACCTACGGCGTAAACGGGTTTGCCTGACGCTTTAAATTCGTTCAACGCTTTCGCGATGTAACGTAGTTTCGTGAGATTTGTTTCTGGCATGTCTCGCAGTGCTAGCACTAATCCAGATACTTTAGGATCGTCTTTCGCGTAGCGAATAGTATCAACGATATCGAAAAGGACGTTTTCTTTCGGTAGCTCATTACCCAAAAGGGAACCAGCAAAAGAGTCCATTGGGTTTACATAACGTCTTTGTTCGACAATTGGGCCTGAAAGGTTCATCACCAATGCCGATTCTTTTTCGACGACAGGTTGACCGTCTCCGGTATAAGTAAAGGCAAAGTAGAAAACGGCAATCATCAGCAAGAAAATTAGGTTTGCCAGTGCGAGTCTGATGAAAGTGATACTTTTCCATATCCCTTTAAATATCAAACCAATAAATTTGAAGAGTTTTTTCATCTTGTCTCCATAACGAGATAGTTACGCCGAGTCTAACAAAGTATGGGTTCTTATCTCTAAGATCTCAAAAGATAACATTTTTTTAGCTTATCACGACCACTCAACAATTGGCATATTTTCACACGAGATTGATCGGTGTTACAAAAATGTAAACGCTTGTTTGATTTTTTGGTTGAGCAGGCTTAATCTGGTCAGACCATGATAATAACAATGGATGTTAAGTGATGTCTGCCATGTACCCAAACCTATTAAAGCCACTGGACCTCGGTTTCACACAATTACGAAACCGAGTTCTGATGGGATCAATGCACACGGGCTTAGAAGAGCACAAAGAAGGATTACAGAAGCTCGCGGCTTTTTATGAAGAACGCGCGAAAGGCGGTGTCGGACTGATTGTAACCGGAGGTTTTTCTCCTAACTTACGCGGTCGTTTACACCCGTTGAGTGCTGAATTCAGCAAGCCAAAACATGCTAAAGCCCATAAAGTTGTGACAGAAGCGGTGCACAAGCACGGTGGTAAAATTGCGTTGCAAATTCTCCATGCTGGGCGTTATGCAATGCATCCATTCTCGCAAAGTGCATCTGGCATTAAAGCGCCAATTGCAAAGTTTGCTCCGAGTGAAATGAGCGACCGCCAGATAAAGAAAACCATCGACGCGTTTGCTAATAGTGCGGAGTTAGCACAGCTTGCTGGTTATGATGGCGTCGAGTTAATGGGCTCGGAAGGTTACTTGATAAACCAATTCTTATGTAAACGTACTAATATGCGTTACGACGAATGGGGTGGCAGCTATAAAAAACGTATGCGTTTTCCGCTAGAAATTGTTAAAGCGGTACGCAAGGCGGTAGGTGACAAGTTCATCATCATCTTCCGTCTTTCTATGCTGGATCTTGTCGAGCAGGGCAGCACTTTTGAAGACGTTATCGAATTGGCGAAAGCACTTGAAGAGGCTGGCGTCACGATTATTAATACGGGTATCGGTTGGCATGAGGCTCGAATTCCGACAATTGCGACTCAAGTACCACGCGGTGCGTTTACATGGGTTACGGAAAAAGTTAAACCTCACGTTTCGGTTCCTATTATCACTTGCAACCGTATAAATACGCCAGATGAAGCAGAACGTATTTTATCTTCAGGTCATGCCGACATGGTTTCGATGGCGCGCCCATTCTTGGCCGATCCTTACTTTGTTGCTAAAGCCGAACAGGAAAAAGCGCAGCTTATTAATACGTGTATTGGTTGTAATCAGGCGTGTCTAGATAACGTGTTTCAAGGTAAGCGCGCCAGTTGCTTAGTGAACCCTCTAGCGTGCTATGAAACCGAAATTGTTGTTGAACCAGCCTTTAAAAAGAAAAACATTGCAGTTGTTGGTGCTGGACCTGCGGGCTTGGCTTGTGCGACCACACTGGCTGAACGTGGCCATAAGGTTGATTTGTTCGAAAAGAACGACCGCATCGGTGGTCAGTTCCGTCTTGCGATGCAGATCCCTGGTAAGGAAGAGTTTCGAGAGACGATACGATATTTCGCTAACCGTATTGATGAAACAGGCGTGAATCTGCACTTATCGACGGAAGCGAACTATGACTTACTCACAGAATACGATGAGATAGTGATGGCATCGGGTGTTGAGCCACGTAAAGTCAATATTGATGGAATTGATAACCCAGAGAAAGTCGTCGACTATCAAACTCTCATTCGAGACAAAACGCCAGTCGGTGAGAAAGTGGCTATCGTTGGTGCTGGTGGCATTGGCGTAGATGTCGCGACCATGCTCACTGAGCCAGTTGGACAAACGTTGGATGACTGGTTGCATGAATGGGGAATCGACAAGGAGATGTCTCAGCCGGGTGGTTTATACCCTTACCCTGATGCGGTCAGCGATAAAGAAGTCTGGGTACTTCAGCGTCGTAAAGGTCGTGTAGGTAAAGGCCCGGGTAAAACGACAGGTTGGATCCATAAACGTACCCTTGAAAAACGGGGCGTACATTTAGTCGGCGGCGTGTCTTACGATAAAATTGATGATCAAGGTTTGCACATTCATGTAGACGGAAGCGCGCAGGTACTTAATGCAGACAAAGTTATCATTTGTGCTGGGCAAGAGTCTGTACGTCCGTTTGAAGATAAATGGTCTGAACTTGGAGAGAAGATTCATATCATTGGCGGAGCTGACCATGCGGGTGAACTTGATGCTGTGCGTGCGATTCGTCAAGGTGTTAAATTGGCGGTAAAACTCTAGCCTTTTAATGTGTGTTTACCATAAAAGCTGCGCTTTGAGCGCAGCTTTTTTGTATAGAACTAGTCACTGATATCTGGCAGTTGTTTGGCCATTACCACGCCAGCAAAAGTAATAAAAGAGAACACTAACACCACAGCTGAAAGGCTCAAGAAGTTCGACATAACACCAAGAGAGCTCATTAGAAGCAGCATTATCCCAACCACTGTGTTACTCACGGCTACATAGCTCGTCCGTTTGTCACCTTCTGCGATATCAACTAAATAGGTTTTTCGTCCGACTCGTATTCCGTCGTGGGCAATACAAACACAAAAGTAAAGCAGAGGAATCACGAATAGGAAGCTTTGGCTAGCGGTGACCCATGTATCGTAAACAAATAACACAACACCAAGTAGCGCGCTCATCATTGCGCCTATGACCATCACACTGCGGCTAGAGCGATCGGACATTCTTCCCCAGAAAGGACCTGACACAAAGGAGGCTAAGCCACTCGCAAACATAAAGAGAGCTAGCACCCAGAGCTGTCCACCCAGAGATTGCTGTGCCAGCACAACGTAGTACGGTGCACTCAGCGCAGAACATAAAAATAGTGTCCGCGTGATAACGAATCGACGAAAGGTCACGTCTGTCTTAAGTAACGCGAGTTGTTTAAATGCTTCGAGGACGCCATTTCGACCACCGTCTACCTCACCGGCATACTCATTAATTCGCGCATAGACGAATGCCGCGATGAGCCATATGACGCCCGCTAAGCCTAAACTCAGACCGTAAAAGCGCTCTGTCGGCTCTACGTCCCATAACCAGGCTAGTGCCAGAAGGCTCGCGAAAAGCAGCGTAACCAGGCCAGCAGCACTTGAAGACCAGCCGTTGACTTGACCTCGTTGGTTTTTAGGGATGGTTTTGCCCAATACATCTTTTGATGCGACGGAATTTAAACCGCGTGAGAGGCTGAAGATCACAAGACATGCAATTACACCATAACCCGCAGCAGCTCCTGTCAGAGTTAATGCGACCAATCCGATTGCAAATATGGAAAGAGCCTGCAAGATGCTGCCAATTACCCAGACCCATTTTCTTACTGGAATGCGTCGGATGTAGTGCGCGATGCTAAGTTGTGGGATAAGGGATCCTGACTCACGAATAGGAACCAGCCAACCAATTAAGTAAACCGGAGCCCCGAGACTTTGTAGTATCCACGGCAACGTGACTTTAGGGTTGATTAACGCATCGCCGACCTTCGTTAAAAACTGAGCGAGAATGATTTTAAGAAAGTTGCCGGGAACTTGATGACAAGCTGATTCAGGAATCGCCTTACAGGCACGGGCATCTTCGTCATTAACGATCTTTTCGTAAATGCTGTTTTGTTTGTCCTTGTTCATCAACCTGCCTATGTTCAACTTATTCATTTCGCGAATAAATTAACATTAAACCCAGTTTGATGTTAAGTGAAGCACGTTATCAAGCCCCCAGAAAACCGGTTGTTATTCGCAGGAGCAGATTGTGCTAAAGTGGCGTAAACAAAATAACAACGATATTCAATAAGGATTCTTTCATGGACGCTCTCGATCTTTTGCTCAATCGCCGATCTATCGCGAAGTTATCCGCGCCTGCACCAGAAGGTAAAGCACTTGAGAACATCATTCGTGCAGGCCTTCGTGCGCCTGACCATGCGGGATTAACCCCTTGGCGTTTCGTTATCGCACAGGGCGATGGTTTGAAAAAACTGTCAGATATCTTGGTAAAAGCGGCAGAAGCTGAAAATAGTGATGAAGCGGTGGTCGAAAAGGTAAAGAATGCCCCATTTCGCGCACCAATGGTGATCACTGTTATTGCTAAAGTAACAGAACATGAGAAAGTACCAGCACTAGAGCAACACTTATCTGCGGGATGTGCTGTACAAGCGATGCAAATGGCAGCCGTAGCGCAAGGCTTTCAAGGGTTTTGGCGCTCAGGTAAGTGGATGTTCCATCCAGAAGTTCATCAAGCATTTGGTTTAGAAGGTGACGATGAGATTGTTGGTTTCTTGTACTTAGGCACGCCTGGTTGTACACCGATGAAAGTTCCTGAGCGTGACCTTTCTCAGTTTGTTGAATTTCTATAACTGAAAACTTAAATAAATTGACTGTTTATTTATACAGTTTTTCTTGATTTATTAGGGCTACATTCGATAATGTGGCCCTAATTATATTTATTTCCAAAACGTTATGTCTCGTCTGTTTATTGCTGAAAAACCAAGTTTAGGCCGTGCGATTGCCGCTGCACTGCCAAACCCTCAAAAGAAAGATCAAGGATTCATCCGCTGTGGGAACGGGGATATCGTTACTTGGTGTATCGGCCACTTACTCGAACAAGTCGAACCCGACGCTTACGATGAGCGTTATAAAAAGTGGAATATGGCAGATTTACCAATTGTTCCGCAGCAATGGCAGCTCAGACCGAGGAAAAGTGCAAGTAAGCAATTAACAGTGATTCGTAAATTGCTCAAAGAAGCTAACGAAGTCATTCATGCAGGAGACCCAGATCGAGAGGGTCAGCTGTTAGTTGATGAAGTTCTCGACTATTGCAAGTTATCTAAAACCAAGAAGGAATCTACACAGCGTTTGTTGATTTCCGACTTAAACTTACCTGCGGTTAAACGTGCTCTCAGTTCTATGCGCAGTAATCGCGAGTTTATCCCACTTTCAGTTTCAGCATTGGCCCGCTCTCGGGCTGATTGGCTGTATGGTATGAACATGTCTCGTGCTTATACCTTGCTTGGTCAAAAAGCAGGGTATCAAGGTGTTCTCTCGGTAGGGCGAGTGCAAACGCCAGTTCTTGGCTTAGTGGTGCGTCGTGATGAAGAAATCGAAAACTTTGTCCCGAAGGACTATTTTACCCTACATGCTCTGATCCCATATCAAGATGCCAATGGTACTTTTGATATTCGTGCTCGTTGGAAGCCAAGTGAGGCATGCAAGCCTTGGCAGGACGAAGAAGGTCGAGTATTAAACCGTAAGTTGGTAGAAAATGTTGCAAACCGTATTGCAAATCAACCCGCAAAAGTGACAGAGTCGGAACAAAAGCAAACCAAGCAATCAGCACCATTACCTTATTCGTTATCTGCTTTACAGATCGATGCCGCGAAGCGCTATGGTATGAGTGCGCAACAAGTACTAGATACTTGTCAGGCATTGTATGAAAAGCACAAGCTGATCACTTACCCGCGTTCAGATTGTCGCTATTTGCCGATGGAACACTACTCACAAGCAGGGACGGTGACAACTGCTATTGCGAATAACGCAAAAGAGTTGCAAGTTGCCGTTCAGGGAGCAGACTTAACATTAAAGTCCAAAGCCTGGAACGATAAAAAAGTGGATGCACACCATGCGATTATCCCTACACCGAAGCAAGCTAATGTGAATGCGCTTTCCGGCAATGAGATGAAAGTGTATCAATTGATTGCGCGCCAGTACCTCATGCAGTTCTATCCGGCGGCGGTTTACGCAGAAGCGAAATTGGTTTTCGATATCGCTGGTGGTACGTTTGTCGCGAAAGGTCGTCAGTTAGTTTCGCCGGGTTGGAAAGCGCTAATGGGCAAAACTGACAAGGAAGATGAAGGTATTGATGCCGTGCCACCGCTACCCGAAGGCACCGTGTTAACTTGTCGTGAAGGGGAAATAAAAGACCGAAAAACCGAGCCACCAAAGCATTTTACCGAGGCATCGCTGTTGCAAGCGATGACCGGGATCGCCCGTTATGTTGCGGATAAAGAACTGAAAAAAATCCTTCGTGACACTGATGGGCTAGGCACGGAAGCGACTCGCGCTGGTATTTTGGACACGCTGTTCAAACGCCAACTGCTTACGCGTCAAGGTAAGTCAATTCTCAGTTCTCCTGCGGGAAGAGGTCTCATTCATGCCTTGCCAGAAGATTCAACATACCCTGATATGACGGCTCATTGGGAGCACCAGTTACAAGGTATGGCAGAGAGAAATCAAGCATATCAGCCGTTCATGCAAGCACTGGAACAACGCATTGATAGCTTGATGGCACAAGTAAAAGCAGGGCCTATCCCTGATTCATTACGTCATCTACCCAAGGTGGAACGTCCTGCGTTTAAACGTAAAAAGCGCAGTTATTCAAAGAATGGTGGCGCGACTAAATCTCGTTCAACCAAAGGTAAGTAGGCATAGGACAAGCGCGGCGTAATTAAACACCGCGCATGCTTGAAAATAGATTACTCGAACAGGTCACCGTGGTTTTGGATCGCGCCTCTTACTTCACCTTGAGTTAACACGCGTTTGTCCAGTACCTCTTTCACCTGGTTGCCCAAGTCAACTAATGTATCTCGATTCGCTTGAGTTTGGCGTTTACCAGCACTTCTCAAGCAGTAATTTAGTTCGTGCTCTTCGCTAAAATTAACCAAATCCCTATCTGCTGCCATCGAGCTTTCTCCTTATTTGTTCTACTTTTTCCTAAGTCTGGATTGGATGTAGATAAATTCAAGTTAGATTGCGCGAATTATGCTGGTGGATCACTGATGAACATTATGTTTGCCAACCAAGTCACGATTATGAAGCCTGGCTTTGATGGTATTTGGTTTAGTGATGGTTGTGTCTTAATGCTGCTACCAAGGTAACTCAGTACCATCGTAGTTAATAAATCGACCTGAAAGCTGCGGTGTGCTCAGTTCTATCACGTTCGCTAGGCCTTGCGCGGAGGTTTGCGTATCTATCAAAGCATTTGGCCCGCCCATCGCCGTTTTTACCCAACCAGGGTGAAGCGCCAAAACAGTAAACCCTTCAGGTGTTAAATCATTACTTAAGCTTTTAACAACCGAGTTAAGCGCCGCTTTCGATGAGCGATAAATATAGCCGCCGCCGGACGTATTTTCGGTCATACTGCCGACTTTTGATGAGATACAAGCAATCTTTTTCATCTTGCCTTGTTGTAAGCGAGGGTAACAGTACTCAACCAGTTTTAACGGAGCAATGGTGTTTACTTCGAAGGCTTTACGCCATGCTTCTACGTCAGTATTTCCAAAGCCATATCCCTTGGGGCCGTAATATCCTGCATTATTGATGAGTAAGTCGATGGCAGGGAGTTTATCGGCAAGCTTAGCGACTTGTTCGTAGTGCGTGACATCCAGTTCGTGCAAAACCAGATTACTGAATTGTGAGGCTAGAGTTTGTAGTTCTGAACTGTTCTCTAAGGAACGGCTAGTAGCATGTACTTGGTGGCCTTGCTTCAGGTACAGCTCAGTTAAGCTAAGGCCAATGCCGCGATTTGCTCCGGTAATAAAGACGGTTTGACTCATACAAACACCTATGTTTTTTTGATTTCAGTTGAAAGTCATTGTGTTAGCTAAGCACAATAAAATCAACCAACCACCACGCACCAACAACAAGAGATGAAAATAGGGACAGAGCACAAAGAGAGCCAAACAGTGCGCCGAGAATAGCAAAGAAAGTAGAATTCATATGTATATTAAATTTAATTGATATTGAAAATCATTATCAATTAAATTGCGTTTTATTCAACCCTTTAAGTTGATACTATTTCGTTACCATTGTTATTAAGAATTTCTCATGCTGCCATTTATCTACCACCCGATTTATTCTCAACTTGAGTTGCCAGAGGGGCATCGTTACCCAATTATGAAATACCAGTACCTCTATGAATCGGTATTGGTGCATATAGAGAAAGATAACTGGAAAGAGCACGCGCAGTTTTTCCAGCCCGAAGCATTAACTGTTGGGGAAGTAAAACGTGTTCATGACGAGGAATACGTCGAGTTACTTGTTAGTGGAAACATGCCAGCTGCGAAGATGCGCCGAATAGGTTTTCCTTGGAGTGAGTCTCTCATTACCAGAACGCTAACTTCAGCAGCGGGCACGGCTCTGACCGCAAAAAAGGCACTTGAGTACGGTGTGGCCATTCATTTGAGTGGTGGGTATCACCACGCACACAAAGAGTTTGGCAGTGGTTTTTGTTTATTTAATGACTTAGTGATCGCGGCCAGGCAAGCGCTCGAAGTCGAGCATGTCGATAAAGTATTGATCATTGATAGTGATGTTCACCATGGGGATGGAACAGCAACTTTATGTGACGATGAGCCAGATATCATCACGCTTTCTTTCCACTGTGATAAAAACTTCCCAGCGAGGAAGCCTCAGTCTGACCTCGATGTGCCTTTGGTGCGAGGGACAGGTGATGAGGATTTTTTAATGGCGTTTAAAGAAGTGGTCGATATGGCACTTAATCTTCATCGCCCTGATTTAGTTATCTACGATGCTGGTGTCGATATACATCAAGACGATGAGCTTGGATATTTTGATGTGTCGACTCAAGGGATTTTAGAACGTGATAGATTTTTAATGCAAACAGTGAAATCTCGAGGTATCCCTGTCGCAGCTGTCGTTGGAGGTGGATATCGAACGAATCATGCTGACCTCGTCCCAATCCATTTGCAGCTTATCAATGCCGCTAAAGAAGTCTTTATTGATGAGTAGATACAACTAGATGTAAATATCAAATTGATTCAACACTGGAACGAACGAAAAGGGCATTAATTTTTTGTGGGTTCTTTCGGAGTGTGGCGGAGTGCTTAGTTGCGTTCAAGAAGTGGTAAGTGATTTGTACAAATCTTTTTAAGTCTGGAGATGCGAAAAAGCCCGCTAATTTCTTAGCGGGCTTTTTCTAAAAGTGGCGGAGAGATAGGGATTTGAACCCTAGATACGCTATTAACGTATGCCGGTTTTCAAGACCGGTGCTTTCAACCACTCAGCCATCTCTCCGTTGTTGAGGCGCATAATATAAGGCTTTGAAAATGTTGTAAACCCCTAGTTGAACTGATTGGATGTTTACTGCGCAAATTTGTGGTTTGTGTTGTTTAAATAAACAAAAACTCCCCAAAAAGGGGGGAGTTTGAATAGTATATGGATTGCTAGGTATTAATCGTTTTTAGAATAAAAACGCTGTAACTCAGTTAAACCTTGCATCAAAACTGGCAACTTAGGTGCATCATCTCGAAGTCGTTTGTAGTTTTTGTCATACAGCTTGTAGTTGCCAAACTTATCGATCACTGTGGTTTGCGAGCTAGTAATTAAGGCAAGCTCGCGAGTATCGCCCGCCAAGATCCAGCGACGACGACTTTCATCGAATAGGTTGCGACCACTACTGTAATCATATGGGTTGGAAGATACGCCGAGCATATCTTGCAATAGTGTAACCGAGAGGTCCAGGTGGCTTGTGCTGTGATTAAATTCGCCAGCCAGCATTCCAGGCCAATGGATCACCATCGGAACTTGTAATTGATAACGGCTGTAGTTGCTGTTTGCTCCCCAGCTGTTCGTATTGGTTTCGTTAAATTCACTACCGTGATTAGAAGTGATGATTACGATGGTGTTTGTCAGTTGTCCCGTCGTTTCTAGTTCATCAATAATACCGGCGATAGTTCTATCCGCCGACTTCACTGCATATTCATAAGCTTTTTTGAATCGCTCACTTGCGGGCATTTCTTCGTCATTATTTGAAGGAATCGATTCAAAATTATCAACGGTGGTGACTTCGATGTAACTAAACCATGGCTGACTTGCTTTCTCTGCTAACCATGTATTCCAGTTTGCGATAGATTGTTTATCGGTATGAGCTTGCGTGCCATCTAGGTCTTCCGCTAAGTTCAAGTCGCGGAAAATAATTTCTGAGTAGAGATCATCTTCAAACCCACTGCCACTGAATAAACCAAAGTTGTAGCCCTGATCTTTCAGTACATCGAGCAATACTGGGGAAGCACCTTGCGCCTTGATGCTTGATGCATAACTGGTCGGTAAGCCATAGAACAAACCAAAGGCCCCGTATGTATCATTACTTGAGCTGTAATGATTACGGAAGTTCTGATTGTTTTCAGCAAACTCATAGAGGTTAGGCATCTCTTCTTGGTTCAGCGCATCCGCTCGTAAATTGTTTATGCTTATCATCAACACATTGAGCTTATTAACTCGGCGGTTAAACTCAAGCTTTTCAAGAGGGTAGTTGACTAACTCTACGTTGCCTTCGTTTTCTGCTAAACGTTTTAGGTATTCCTCACGGTCAAGTAGACCATGTTTTTCCATAAAACTCTTCGCTGTCATCGGGTAAGACAACGGGAAGTTTGAACGCTGGCTAGTAATTGGGTTGTAAAAATACGCATCTGCCCAAATGTAAACCAAATGGCTGGTCATAAAGCTGAGGAAAAAGACGGCCGCGAGAGGGCGTCCTACGTGCTTATGAGATAGTTTGCGCTGTTTTCGCCATACCCATTCGGATAGTGCGAGTTGAATAAGGAAGATCAGCGGCATCACAACAAATAAATGTTGTAGGTCAGTGCTGAGTGCACTTTTGTCTTCGCTGAATAGTAACTCCCAGACAACGGGAGTTAAGTGCAAATTGATCGACTGATACGCTTGGGTATCAATTAATAATATGGTTTGCCCAACGGTTGCGAAAATCACTGCCACCAAACGGAACAATTTCCGCGATGGCAGGATAAACGTCAACGGGAATAGAACAAGCAAGTAAAGTGCGAAAACTAGAAAGCCAAAGTGACCAACCCAAGAAACCGCCAGATAAAACTGACCAAGTAACGTCTCGGGCCAAGGAGACTGAACAATGTAGCGTGTGCCTATCAACATCGATGCAACGATATTGAAGAATGCAAACCAGTGACCCCAACCAACTAGTCGAGATACACGTTCGCCGTATGAGTTTCCGCTGTCTACCATGTATGTGTTCTATTGTCCGTGATTAGTGTGTTTTTGGTGTTTCTAAAGAAGACATCAGCGCCTGAGCAAATTTTTCAGCAATCGCTTTGCGTTGTGAAGCAGCAACACGTTGATTTAAGACATTGGTTGCGATATTTCCGGCAATCATTAGCGTCAACTCAGGAGAAGCAGCATGTTTTTCAAGAACTGTTGCTACTTCAGCAAGAATTTTTTCTACTTGCTCGTCAGTATATTTAGATGTAATCGGCATAAAGACTCTAATAATGATAGTAAAAGCGGCTTATGATAACCTACAATGCCCATCAACTAAAACCTTGTAGCAAGATAAAATCACTATGAGTCTTCATCTTTCAAACGTTATTCTGCATCAACTGTGCAAAAACGATCAGGACGAGCTGGTTGTAAACTTTCGTCCAGCATCATTAGAGAACGATGCATCTACAGAAAACTTAGTCGCTGAGCTTCACCGAGTATTCCATTCTAAAGCTGGTAAAGGTTTTGGCGCTTTCCAGTCAGACAGCGAATTTCAATTTTGGCTTCAAGAAATGCGCAAAGGAGAGCGAGATTTTTACGACTTCTCACAAATTAGTGCAAATCGCTTGAAAGAAGAGTTGATTAAGTACCCATTTGCGGATGAAGGTATCTTGGTTTTCGCTGAGTATCAGAGTTTAGCAACGGACTACTTGTTCATCGGTATCTTACCAATGAATCAAAGTTTAAAAGTGACCGAAGGTTTGGACATCAGTGCGACAGATTACTTAGATATCACCAAAATGGATATTGCCGCACGCATCGACCTGTCGAGCTACGAGACCGACAAGGAATCCAATCGTTATCTGCAATACATTAAAGGACGCGTTGGCCGTAAAGTGGCGGACTTCTTCCTAGATTTTCTGCAAGCGGATATTGGCTTAGATACTAAACAACAAAACTTAGTGTTGATGCAGGCGGTGGATGATTTTTGTGCTGACTCGAAGCTAGAAAAGCAAGAAGTGAACGAGTACAAGAAACAAGTTTACGACTACTGCAATGAGCAAATTAAATCCGGTGATGAAGTTCAAATCTCAGAACTTTCCGGAGAGCTTCCTCAAAGCCAAGATGGCACGAGCTTTATGGATTTCACCAAAGAGCAAGGGTACGAACTTGAAGAGTCTTTCCCAGGTGATCGTGCGACGGTTCGCAAACTGACTAAATTTGTTGGAGCTGGTGGTGGTTTGAATATTAGCTTCGATAGTCTCTTACTTGGCGAGCGTATTTTTTATGATCCAGAGACGGATACCTTAACGATTAAAGGGACGCCTCCAAATCTAAAAGATCAGTTAAGTCGCAATTAAAATCATATCGTTAAATAAAGAGAGCAAACGGCTCTCTTTTTTTATGTGAATAAGAAACATCCATAGTATATGCTTGTAATTAATGGAGATATGCGAGGGGCAAGTGTTGCTGAAGCTAAAAGAAGGAATACGGCGGTTTGTTTGGTTCTGGTTCGTTTTGTGGTGTGTTTTAGCACTTGGCATTTGGCTGCAAGCCAAACAAACGATTCAAACGATTTCGACTGTAAATGAGTTAGGAAGTAAAGTTGAAGAAGTCAGGCACTTTTTTAACTTCGATCTGCCTTACCGTGTTAAACACGTCGACCAAATTTCACTGAAACTTCAGTTGGCTTATGCAGTTCGCTTACAGCTTGAAAGTGAGTTTTCTGAAGGGAAAATCACACCAGACATCACTCAATTACTTTATACGACCGACCGATTTTTAGAAAGTGCTCGAGCTTTTGTAAGAAGTGACAGTGAATTGGTTTCGTTAGCAGAACAGTTACGAAGCAGCCGTGCTCGAACAGAAAACTCTGAGCAAATTCAGGCAATGTACTATCGCTTAGGTGCGCTTGTTTTTGAGTCTGTCTTTAGTGACTCTGCAACGAATAGCGATACTTACCGTGACTTAGACCGACTTTTTATTGAATCAGAGACGCTCTCTCCCGAAGAGCGAAGTGCTCTTCAGCGCCAGCTTGCTCAAACCTCAAGCGCACTATCTGCTCAGGCACAGGGCAGTTATTTATCCAATCACCTGCTTAATCCAGATTTCCCGAACCAGTTAACTTCGATAAATGATCAGTTGGAACAGAAGCTAATGACTTTTATTGTTTGGTTGTCTGTAATCAGTGGTTTGCTCCTTTTCCTCATTTCATGGGGAGCCTTCTCCCCAAAAACGATTCAACCGATACCACTACCCAGAACCGATGATAAAAAGTCAGAGCAAGTTGGCGATGATGAAAATGGAGCTAACGCTGTTCCCTCAGCTCAGTCAGAAAATTTTCAAAACGTCCAAATGAACGAAGAAAGTTGTAATGAGGTGAATTCATCACAAGTGGAAGTAGTGGAACGTGAGCCGTACATAGATATCAATAAAATGTTAGATTCTCTGTCTGGTGACGAGGGCGCTGTGCGGATGTTACTGGAGGTCTTTATTCAGGATCACTCTGGCGATGGCACTAAAATGTATCAGCTGTTAGAAGAGGATAAAGAGCAAGCGCAAAGAGCCGCACACAGTCTTAAAGGGGTCTCAGGGAGTTTAGGTGCAATGCCATTGCACTGTATTTCGGGTGATATTGAACTGTTGATTAAACAAGGGCAAAAAGTGCCGGAAGAGAAGTTGGCATGTTTAGATGATGTCCTAAAACAAACCATACTTTTTGCTAATAATGTTCTCAATAGTGAAAAGATAACAGAAGCGCTAACAGATTGATATTGCTCTGACTTAATGTCATAAGAGTTGAGGTAATAAAGGCTCGAACTATATGACTTAGTTCGCTTTATTCCTGTTCTATACAATTTGTTAAAGGTGTTTTCATGTCCGTTCGCCGAATGTCTTCAATGATGTTGATAGGGCTGGTTATGATGCTTTCAGGGTGCTCCCTGCTCGAAGTCAAGATCGAGAGTCAAACCGTCCCTCTTACCAAACAAGAGCTCAATATGCGTCTTTTGACTCGTGAGTATGCGCAGCAGTTTTTTGCTCAGGTTGAGCAAGCAGCAGACGCACTACACGAACAATATGAGCCTCATGATAAAGTTCATCAATCTTATATTTTACTTTGGAAGATAAATGCTGAAGAAGGCATCCAAGCTTCTGCATACCAAGTGTCCCCAATGGCTGCACTGATTGATACATGGACTTTCACGTTACAAATGGAACAGTTCTTTACTACCGCTTCTGGTAATGAGCTCTTTGCGTCTGATGAGGCTAAGTTAGTTTCCGTTTATTTAGCGAAAGAGGTAGATAAACTGGCTCAATCTTTATTGAAGAAAGAAGCATACATCAAGACAAAAACGTTTGTTGCAGAGTTCGCCAAGCAGCATCCATTCGCTGATTTAAGCATGATTAGGACTCCGGCTTACCGTAGGTGGTTAGATGCAAACCAAATTAGCGAAGAGGAAGCCGTTACAACGCTAGGCACGATGCCAGAAGCACTCGGGGATGTCTCTGATCGTCTAAGTCTGGTATCAGAGCAGACACCAAAAATTATGACGTGGAAAGCGCAGTTGTTGGCCTTGAATAGCTCTGCCAGTATCGAAAAAGTCAATGCGGCGCTCAATAGTTTGCAAGTTACCGCTGATTCGATGAGGGATTTTATCGATAACAACCCAGAGTACATGCGTTATTTGGCAGAACAAATGGCGCTGGAGTTACAACCTTTGGTTGACGATATCGATCAAAGGACGGAGGCGCGTTTATCTCAGTTGGGTGAAGAACGCCAAGCTATAGAGCTGATGGTTGCCAGAGAGCGCCAAGAAATCGCACAGATCATTACCCATGAGCGCGAGAAGTTTGCTCAAGATATGGATCGAGTGTCGCAAGAGGTTGTGAATCTCGCAATGACTAAGCTGATTGAACTTGTCAAAAGTACCATCATCTACTTTATTCTGTTCATTGCCGTTATATTCTTTGCACCGCTTGGATTGGGCTATTGGTTTGGGAAGCGTGCAGCCGTGAAAACGCCAGTCAAACAAAGCTAACGATTTGTTTTGGAAATAAAAAAAGAGCGCTTTAAAGCGCTCTTTTTTAGTATTGAATTCGGAAGGGAGGTTCTTCCTATCTCTGCGAAGTTAAGCGGTTTGCTGCTTTAATTCGCCTTCAGCTTCTTCAACTGCTTCTGCTGTTGGTTCGCACTTATCAACAAACCAACCCATGTAAGAAGTGAATATCGTTACGATGATACATACAAAACTCAGCCACATGAACGGGGCATAAGACAGTGTAGCAACACCCAAAATACTGGCCATGTAGATACCGTTGTCACTCCAAGGGACCATACCTGAGGTTAGCGTGCCGCCAAATTCTGCGTTACGAGACAAATTCTTACGTTTGTAGCCTAGACGGTCATAGTTCTTCGCACAGATTTTTGGGGTCAGAATAAGTGAAACGTACATCGCTGAACCAAATACGTTGCCCATAAAGGCCGTACCAATTGTGCTTGTTGCCAATGAACCTGCACTTTGAACGCGTTTTTCAAACAGCTTCGCGATAGTCTCTAGCACGCCTACTTTATCTAGTAGACCGCCAAAACCAAGGCCGAATACGATAACCGCTACCGACCCAAGCATTGAAGACATGCCGCCACGGTTAAGGATTGAGTCAATGAAATCTACGCCAGATGAGATTGCAAACGGAGCCCAAGCCGTGTTGAACGCGGTTAAGAAATCGACATCTTGGATCATCACTGCCCAAATAATACCTAGCAGAGAACCAAAACTGATCACTGGGAATGAAGGCATACGCATCGCTAGAAGTGACAATACGATGATCACAGGAACAAATGAGTAAGGGGTGATGTAGAACTGCTGTTCCATCGCTTTAATGACAGAGTCTACCTGGCTCATGTCAACTTGACCTGCGTAGTGGAAGCCAAATGCAGTAAACATAATGCCTGTAATAATGTAGCTAATGAGTGCTATCGGCAACATGCCTTTAATATGTTCCATCACTTCAACGTTAGACATAGATGAAGCAAGGATTACTGAATCCGATAGAGGCGACATTTTGTCACCAAAGTAACAGCCTGAAAGTACGGCACCTGCAGTGATTGGCGCAGGAACACCAAGACCTTGACCGATACCCATCATTGCAATACCTGCCGTGCCAGCCGCACCCCAAGATGTGCCAGTCGCTAGCGCAGTCAATGAACAGATGATCATGGTCGCGAGCAAAAAGATGGAAGGGTGGATTGCTTTAAGGCCGTAGTAAATAATGGTTGGAACAATACCACCAGAGATCCAAGTACCTACAAGCGCGCCAACGGCCAAAAGGATTAAAACGGCTCCAAGTCCATTGGAAATGCCATTTAGTGCTGCTTTTTCCAGATCTTTATACTGATGGCCAAGCTTTATGCCCAATATCATGACAATGAACCAACCGATGTATAGCGCTAGCTGAATCGGTAGGTCTAGCTTGGCTGTGAACGAAAATGCCAGCAGGAGAAATAAACCGAGCGAGATAAATACCTGTATCAAGCTTGGTAGGCGTGGTGTAACTTGCTTCATATGTGCCTCTGTCAATCTTGGAGCAATAGAGGAAGGCGCTCCTTGTTGTAATCGCGCATAACATACATTAACAAAAATTATATTTCGAACATTTGGTGTTTTATCTTGATGTTCGTCGGTAAAAACGTTTGCTTGTGAAATTAACTGTTAGTTTGTTTTAACTTTTTTGGTTTTTAATGTTGTGTAATGTGAAATTATTGTGCTTCATGTGTTATTTTCTCATTGAGTGGTAAGACCAATTAGGGGGCTAAAGTGCTTTCCCTACTTGAAAAATGGTTAAAACCGCAAACCAAACACTAAAAAATCTCGTGTAACCCGGTTTTTCAGAGGAAAAGGTTAAAAAACGCGCTTATTTACAAAATAGGGGTTGAGATTTTGCTGTGAAAAATTAACTATGGGGTAGGTTTTTTAATACATGGAGAGTTAATACGATGAGAGTTGGTTTAGTTGGTTGGCGCGGTATGGTTGGTTCAGTCCTTATGCAGCGTATGGTTGAAGAGAAAGACTTCGACCTAATCGAACCAGTATTCTACAGTACTTCTCAAGTTGGTATTCCTGCTCCTAACTTAGGAAAAGACGCAGGCTTACTGCAAGACGCGTATGATATTGAAAGCTTAAAACAGCTTGATGCGGTAATCACCTGTCAAGGTGGTAGCTACACAGAAAAAGTTTTCCCTGCACTTCGTCAGGCTGGTTGGAAAGGCTACTGGATTGATGCGGCCTCTACGCTACGTATGGCTGAAGATTCGATCATCACACTTGATCCAGTGAACTTAAAGCAAATCCAACAAGGCATCCACGGTGGCACGAACACATTTGTCGGTGGTAACTGTACGGTTAGTTTAATGCTAATGGGGCTAGGTGGTCTATTTGAGAAAGGCCTTGTTGAGTGGACAAGCGCAATGACTTACCAAGCCGCATCTGGCGCTGGTGCGCAAAATATGCGTGAATTGATCTCGCAAATGGGCGTTATCAATGACTCTGTTAGCTCTGAACTTGCAAACCCATCAAGCTCTATCCTAGATATTGATAAGAAAGTCGCGGATACAATGCGCAGCGGCTCTTTCCCTACCGATAAATTCGGTGTGCCACTAGCTGGTTCGTTGATCCCATGGATCGATGTGAAGCGCGATAATGGTCAGAGTAAAGAAGAGTGGAAAGCGGGCGCCGAGGCGAATAAAATTTTGGGTTCTCAAAGTTCACCTGTCCCAATTGACGGTACCTGTGTGCGTATTGGCGCGATGCGTTGTCACTCTCAAGCACTTACTATCAAGCTTAAACAAAATGTACCAATGGACGAAATCGAAGAAATCATCGCCACTCATAACGATTGGGTGAAAGTGATTCCTAACGACCGTGACATCACTGCTCAAGAGCTAACACCAGCAAAAGTTACGGGCACAATGTCTGTACCAGTGGGTCGTTTACGTAAGATGGCAATGGGTGATGATTTCCTAAATGCTTTCACTGTTGGTGACCAACTGCTTTGGGGTGCTGCGGAGCCATTGCGTCGTACTCTGCGAATTATTCTGTCTGAGAAAGCATAATCACATCAATCCTTTATTTGATGACAAAATAAAAGAGCTCCTTAGGGAGCTCTTTTTTCATGCGTCGTCTTCCGTTCGAACGACTCTTTTGTCTGGATCGGCTAGTTCACTACCACAATGTTTACAGTAAATTGCGTCAGAGTCGTGCCCTGCGTGGGAGCAGTTTGGGCATTTCACCAATACTTTGTGCGATTGCATCTCTTGGTGCAGTTCGGCAGTGAAAATACCTGTAGGTACCGCCAAAATGGAATAACCCAGTAACATGGTGAGTGATGCAAGCCCTTTACCTAGGTCTGTTTGAGGGACCAAGTCACCATACCCAACCGTTGTGATGGTCACGATCGCCCAATAAATACTTTTAGGAATGCTAGTAAATCCGTTTTCAGGTCCTTCAATGATAAAAATCAATGAGCCGAAAATCGTTACCATAATGGCGACGGAGCTAAAGAAGATAAAAATCTTTCTGCGCGCCATAAGCAGTGAACGTAAGAGGATATTGGACTCTTGGAGGTATCGGACTAACTTGAGTATGCGGAATATTCGCATCACTCGCAGCGCCCTGATCACACCCATAAACGAAGCCGATGGGAAGAAGAGTGCTAAATAAGTGGGCAAAATCGCAAGTAAATCGACGACACCATAAAAACTCTTTGCGTAGGCGGCAGGTTTAGGAGAGCAATAAAGCCTTAGAAGGTATTCAATCGTGAATAGGCCAGTAAATGTGTATTCAATAAACTTCAGCTCTTTTTCCCACTCGGCCCGAACGGAGGGTATCGAATCTAACACCAGTACGATTAACGAACTGATGATCGCGATAATGAGAGCAATATCGAACGTTTTACCAGCTTTGGTATGAGTACCAAAAATGGTGACATATAGAGTATGTTTAAGAGAGTCAGTCGTCATGACAAAGCGATCCATTGTTGAATCGCTCTATCATACAATTTTATAGAAACTCAGGCTAATCCTGGAAATAAGTTGCGTAAGCCATTCGCAATGAACTCTATGCCAAGCGCGCCCAATATCAAACCCATGATACGAGTAATGACGTTGATTCCAGTTTGACCTAAAAATCGTACGATCAATGGGGCAGAACGGAATAATAGCCATGAACAAAGGCAGAACAAACCAATCGTAATACTAATGCCCACGGTATCGAACATGCTTGGGTAGCGTGCACCATAAACAATAGTCGAACTGATTGCACCAGGACCTGCCATTAAAGGCATTGCAAGAGGGACCACACCAATCTGTTCACGACTGACGTATTCCGTTTTCTCTTGTTTGTTCTGCTTATCTTCCCCCAGTTTACCGCTCATCATCGAGAATGCGATGCTAAGTAATAGCAACCCGCCAGCGACACGAAACGAATCCAGAGAAATACTGAACATGTCTAACAGTAACTGACCAGCAAAAAGCGAAATGATCAGGATGATCGCAACAGCCACATTTGCTGTTGTTGCCGTATTGCGCTTTTCGTCTGGTGTCATATGCCCGGTTAGTGACACAAACACAGGCATGATACCAACAGGGTTTACTGCGGCGACCAAACCGAGAAAAAACTGCAAGAAGATAGCAAGTTCAAAAGTTTGCATGTTGCGTACTCATCAAAGTTCACATTAGTGAAAAGGAGAAGGGGTAATTTGGGCGTAATGTAAGGCAAAAGTTAGGTTGTAAGAAATGAAAAAAACTAACGCATTCCCTGCCATTTAAGTGAGAAAAACTAATTCTTTAATAAACTGTATCTAATCTGGAAAGGAAATGTTACGTATAAAGTTGCTGATAAATTGCACTGTTTTACATAAACGTTAACATTCGCACATTTTTGATAAAAACCAAGGTGGTTTGTAGAGAGATGTATTCGGTTCGATATACTCTCAGTAGCACAAAGAATTGGGCCTACATGTAATTTTGTTGGTCAAAAATGAAACTTTTTTACAGGTTGTTGTAGTTTCTTTTATTTATTTGTCCATTTGCTTCTTTTTTACTCAATAAAAAATGAAAGTTAATTTATTTGTTTATCAGTGATTTATGTCATTTTGGTGTGATGAGGCACCACTTTGGTAGTATTTAGGTGGTGAGAACTGATCCAAGTCAATTTTTTTCACACTCTGAAATATTATACTCAGTCCTGAAAGCAATTTACTAAGACGTTTGTTTTCTAAGTGACTGATAAACAGTAAAAACGATAAGTAATAGCCTTAGTAAAAAGTTTTTAATATTTGTTAATTTTAGGAGATTCCCTATGCCTGTAACTAATATGGCTGAACTAGATGCAATGGTTGCTCGCGTTAAGAAAGCGCAAGAAGAGTTCGCTACTTACTCTCAAGAGCAAGTAGATAAAATCTTTCGTGCAGCATCGCTTGCAGCTAACCAGGCCCGTATCCCGCTAGCTCAACAAGCGGTAGAAGAATCTGGTATGGGTATTGTTGAAGATAAAGTAATCAAGAACCACTTCGCTTCTGAGTTTATCTACAACAAATACAAAGACGAACAAACGTGTGGCATCTTAGAAGAGGATGACAACCTAGGTACTATGACTATCGCTGAGCCTGTAGGCATCATCTGCGGTATCGTACCAACGACTAACCCAACTTCTACAGCGATCTTCAAATCTCTAATCTCTTTGAAGACTCGTAACGGTATCATCTTCTCACCACACCCACGTGCGAAAAACTCAACTAACGATGCAGCTAAACTCGTTCTAGATGCAGCAGTAGCAGCAGGCGCACCAAAAGACATCATCGGTTGGATCGACCAGCCTTCTGTTGAGCTTTCAAACGCTCTAATGAAACACGATGACATCGCGCTTATCCTTGCAACTGGTGGTCCAGGCATGGTTAAAGCCGCTTACTCTTCTGGTAAGCCAGCAATCGGTGTAGGTGCAGGTAACGTTCCTGTTGTTATCGATGAAACAGCAGACATCAAACGTGCTGTTGCTTCTATCCTTATGTCCAAGACTTTCGACAACGGTGTAGTATGTGCTTCTGAGCAGGCTGCAATCGTAGTTGATGAAGTATACGACGAAGTGAAAGAGCGTTTTGCTTCTCACAAAGCTTATGTCCTAAGCAAAGCAGAAGCTGATAAAGTTCGTAAAGTGCTTCTTATCGATGGTGCGCTAAACGCCAAAATCGTAGGTCAGCCAGCAGCAGCAATCGCTGAAATGGCAGGCGTTAAAGTTCCAGCAGACACTAAAGTTCTTGTTGGTGAAGGTCTGGGCAAAGTATCTCACGATGACGCATTCGCTCACGAGAAACTATCTCCAACTCTAGGTCTATTCCGTGCTGACAACTTCGAAGACGCGGTTGCTCAAGCGGTAACTATGGTTGAGATTGGTGGTATCGGCCACACATCTGGTCTTTACACTAACCAAGATACTAACGCTGACCGTATCCGTTACTTCGGTGACAAGATGAAGACAGCTCGTATCCTAATCAACATCCCGACTACTCACGGTGGTATCGGTGACTTGTACAACTTCAACGTTGCGCCATCTCTAACGCTAGGTTGTGGTTCTTGGGGTGGTAACTCTATCTCTGAGAACGTAGGTCCTAAACACCTAATCAACAAGAAAACTGTAGCGAAGCGAGCTGAAAACATGTTGTGGCATAAACTACCTAAGTCAATCTACTTCCGTCGTGGTAGCCTTCCAATCGCACTGGGCGACCTAGAAGGTAAGAAACGTGCATTCCTAGTAACTGACCGTTTCCTATTCAACAACGGTTATGCAGATGACGTAGTAAGCCTACTGAAAGCTCAAGGCATGGAAGTTCAAACATTCTTCGATGTTGAAGCTGACCCAACACTGTCTGTAGTAGAAAAAGGTGCGGCTCAAATGGCTAGCTACCAACCTGACGTTATCCTAGCGCTAGGCGGTGGTTCACCAATGGATGCAGCGAAAATCATGTGGGTAATGTACGAACACCCAGAAACTCACTTTGAAGAACTAGCAATGCGCTTTATGGACATCCGTAAACGTATCTACAAGTTCCCTAAAATGGGTAAAAAAGCTGAGCTTGTATGTATCACTACAACTTCAGGTACTGGCTCAGAAGTTACTCCATTCGCGGTTGTTACTGACGACAAGACTGGTGCGAAATACCCACTAGCTGACTACGAAATCACGCCAAACATGGCAATCGTTGATGCGAACCTAGTAATGAACATGCCTAAGTCTCTAACAGCATTTGGTGGTTACGATGCAGTAACTCACGCTCTAGAAGCTTACGTATCAGTTCTTGCTAACGAATACTCAGATGGCCAAGCTCTTCAAGCACTTAAGATGCTAAAAGAGTACCTACCATCAAGCTATGCGAACGGTGCAAATGACCCAATCGCTCGTGAGAAAGTACACAACGCAGCTACTATCGCTGGTGTTGCATTTGCGAACGCATTCCTAGGTGTTTGTCACTCAATGGCTCACAAACTGGGTGCTGAGTTCCACTTGCCACACGGCCTAGCTAACGCACTACTTATCTCTAACGTGGTACGTTACAACGCGAACGACAATCCAACTAAACAAACTGCGTTCTCTCAATACGACCGTCCACAAGCACGTCGTCGTTACGCTGAAGTTGCTGACCACCTAGGCCTAAGCCAAGAAGGTGACCGTACTGCTCAGAAGATTGAACGTCTACTAGCATGGTTGGATGAACTAAAAGTTAACCTAGACATCCCAATGTCTATCCAAGCGGCAGGTGTTGCTGAATCAGATTTCGTAGCGAAACTGGATGAGCTAGCGGTAGAAGCGTTCGATGACCAATGTACTGGTGCGAACCCACGTTACCCTCTAATCAGCGAACTTAAAGATGTGTTGATGGCTTCTTACTACGGTAAAGCATTTGTTGAAGGCGAAACTTTCGAAGGTACAACTGTTATCAAGAAGAAAGCAGACCAAGAAGCAGCAAAAGCAGCACCTAAAGCAAAGAAAGAAAAAGCTGACGCGTAATTAAAAAATCGAGTGAGCAAGGTTTTCGCTAGCACGGAACCTTAATCGGGAAAAGGTTAAAGCCCCAGTCAAATGACTGGGGCTTTTTTTATTTTGGTGCAGGAGTTACATCTGGCTTGGGAAAACAGAGTTGCTGTGTATGCTTACACTTCGGTCGCAACTACTCGGCCACTGAAGTATTCATTCGCGACGATGTATGCTGTGTTGCGGACTAGTTCGTCTTGGATCTCAGCCCAGTGCCTCTCGTTGAGCTCTTCTTTTGTATGATTTACCGAGGGAATAACGCCGCCCACTCGAATGTTGAATGGTGTGAGTTCTTTTGCCCAGCTGTGAGTAAAACCTGACACCAACGCCGCCATGCTTTCAACTCCCGTAAAGTCTTCATGGTTGTCATGAGAAATGACGTTAACAATGACGCCTTTCTTGTTTCTGGCTCGAAAGCGCTCTGCTCCTACTTGGCCGTAGGTATAAAGGAAGCGTGCCGCAGACGACAAGTGATCAATGTAAGTACTCATTGGTTCTGGCGCCATTAAGCCAGGCATAGGGGAGCTGGTCCAGCAATTAACAATCACATCTGGTGTCGCACGTAGCTGTGATTCTATCTGGTCAAACAATAAGTTAATGGACGTTGTGTTATCACTACACACATTCATCGCATACACTTTGTCAGTGAAAGCGCTGATTTGCTCATAGCTCGCTCTCAAAGCGCTAGAATTTTGGTCACAAAGAATCAACGTTGCTCCAAGATGAGCAAAGTGATTTGCACAGGTTCTTCCTATAACCGAACCTGCAGACGTGACGAGAATAATTGATTCTTTGATATCCATAGCACCTTCACTGTATCCATATGTGAAAAACAATACACCAGTGGTTTGTGCTAATAGCATGGTTGAAATTCGTTGGGTTCAGTGTGAAAGGCTTCAAACTAACGCTTTCGAGTGAGGACTATTGTGCGGTAATTTGTAAGACGTCACATTTCTGACGTGTAGGTATTGCAAGCTATTGGATAAAAAGCGGATCTCTATGCTTTAGCTTGAATTTGATGCTGACGTTGAGCCGTCACTAGCTGATTATATAGCCCAGCATCTGGGATCAGTTGTTTGTTGCGTTCGCCCAATCTGCGTCGCTCATGACCAGATAGGTTGTGATAAACCTCCTCTGGTAGGTTGAATGTGTCTTCTGGCAGGTAAGTCAGCGCATCTGGTTTTAGGTAATGGCTCAGCTTTGCGGAAGGCAATCCTGCATCGTGAAACTGTTTCGCTTGTTCAGCTGCGAGTTCATAGCTGCTGCTATCAGAACGAAGAGCTTGAGGTTGCGATAAACCCAATTGTTGGCGAAGAATACTGTCACTGGTGATGACTTCCTGGACCTCTTCAACTGGGACCACATCGCGAACATCATTAGAGAACATAGACAGAATCAGCGAGAAATCCGCACGACGACCTTCGTGTACGGCATGGTTAATACCATTACCGAACTGAAGTTCGTTGATAATTGCAGCTTTGTCTAACGTATGAATTTGCATGATGTTCCTCGCTCGATGCTCTTTTAACGGCGTGGATAAGAAAAACTTTAGTAAAAGAGGGAATTATTTAAAGGTGCTAGGGAAGGCGAAACAAAAAAGCCCGCTAAATAGCGAGCTTTTGAATAAGACTAAATTGAACTTAGGGGGAAGTATATTACTTCGCTAGGTTCTCAGCTACGAAGTCCCAGTTTACTAGAGCCCAGAAGCCGTTCATGTAATCAGGACGTACGTTGCGGTAATCGATGTAGTACGCGTGTTCCCATAGGTCAACAGTTAGAAGTGGTGTTGTACCTTCTTCTGTTAGAGGAGTAGCAGCGTTAGAAGTGTTAACGATCTCTAGAGAGCCGTCAGCTTTCTTAACCAGCCAAGTCCATGAAGAACCGAAGTTGTTGATTGCTGAATCAGTAAACTTCGCTTTGAATTCTTCAAAAGAACCGAATGCTGCGTTGATTGCGTCTGCAACTGCGCCAGTTGGCTCGCCGCCCGCATTTGGAGCAAGACAGTGCCAGTAGAACGTGTGGTTCCAGATTTGCGCTGCGTTGTTGAATACGCCACCAGTAGAAGTCTTGATGATCTCTTCTAGAGTTTTGCCTTCGAACTCAGTACCAGGGATAAGACCGTTAAGCTTAACAACGTAAGTGTTGTGGTGCTTACCGTGGTGGTAGTCTAAAGTCTCTGCTGAGATGTGTGGTTCTAGTGCGTCTTTCGCGTAAGGAAGAGCTGGTAGTTCAAATGCCATTACTCGATTCTCCATTGATTTGAAAGGATGACCTTTCGATTGCTTCCAGTGTTTTTTTATAGCTATGTCGCCTTTAAGGCTGACTTGGTAAGTATTTTAGCAAGTTTTTACTTTATTAAAACCCCGATATGAAAATATTTTAAGAGGTTAGCAGTGGTGAAGTGCTGCATTGCTCGCCAATGAGCAACCTAAAATTAAGCCTTATTAATTATATGGTTTTTATTCTGTCGTTATTGAGTAGAATGTGGCAAATAAATAAAGTTCAAACCCATGAATGAGGAAGCGATGGAAACTATCGACAAAATCAAACAGCAGATCTCTGAAAACTCAATCCTGCTGTACATGAAAGGATCACCGAAACTACCTAGCTGTGGTTTCTCTTCTCAAGCGTCACAGGCACTAATGGCATGTGGTGAGAAGTTCGCTTACGTAGACATTCTGCAAAACCCAGATATCCGTGCTGAGTTACCAAAGTACGCGCAATGGCCAACTTTCCCTCAACTATGGGTTGAAGGTGAGCTTATCGGCGGTTGTGACATTATTCTAGAAATGTTCCAAAAAGGTGAACTGCAGCCTCTAATCAAAGAAGCAGCAGCGCGCGCTGAAGATCAAGCTGAGTAATTCGTAAATACTCACATTTAGCGATAGAATACGAAGGAGCCGTACTGGCTCCTTTTTCTTTTTAGGTTAGTGGAATGAACATAAAGCTTTATTATATCTCGCAACCTTGCTGAACCTCTCCAATTGTCGCTATCGCTTGCTATATATAGAGTGTAAGGAACACGCCAATCCGACGGTGACTTATGAATAACGAAGAAAGCTGACCTTTGTCGCCACTTTGTCGCCATAATTGGCGGCTAGATACTAAGATTTATTAGTGGGTTGAAACGTACGGCATCACTCAGGTGATTTGGCGAAAAATGAGCGTAAATCATAGTGTGATCGATGTGCTGATGACCGAGGATTTCCTTAAGAACAAGAATGTTGCCGCCATTAGTCATAAAGTGACTTGCGAAGGTATGACGTAAAACATGAGTCGCTTGTCCTTCTGGTAAATGGGGGAGGGCTTTAGTTAACCACTTGTATGCTACGCCGTAACCGCAAGTAAAAAGGCGGTCATTGGTTGGTTTATAAATTTGGTTATACAACTCTTCAGAAATCGGTACCGTTCTGTTCCGTTTACCTTTGGTGTTGTTGTAGGTAATGCGGTATTTCGTCAGGTTAGTGCCTTTCAGATAAATCGCCTCCCTGATTCGCGCTCCTGTCGCTAAGCATATTTTATATATCTTCGTTAGTTCATCACCAACTGGGCTTTGTTGAACCACTTCAAACAAGTAGCGAATTTCCTGTTCGGTCAGGTACACAAGTTCGGACTCAGGCTTTTTAATTGCCTCAATACCGCTAACTGGATTTGGTAGCTTCCACTCACCAAGCTTTATTAACTTGTTGAACATCGCTTTTAGCAATCCAAAGTCCACATTGTTCGAAGCGATGGAAAGCTCTTTATGTTCTTGTCCTCTACCTTTGTTGGAACGGCTAGAGCGATATGTAGCGAGTTGTTTTGCGTTAAGGTGTGAGGCGATAGGGTTGCTCAAGTCGAAAACCATGCTTTCTAAGCGCAGGCGAGTATGATCACCTGACTTGAGATTCTTACCATGCAGCTTAAACCACAATTCTACTAAATCAGATAATCGACGGTGATCAGGCTTAGAACCTAGCCACGGCTTGTCATCCACTTCTTTCATCAAGTGGAGTTCAAAAGCAGCGGCTTCACCTTTGGTGGCGAAGCGTTTACGAACGCGTTTTCCTGTTCGACCCTGTGGGTAGCACTCACATAACCAGGGTTTCTTGCTGCCGTCTTTAAGATTTCGTATCGTCATAATGATATTCAATGAACTGTTTTTATATACAGTATTTTTTTATCATAGAGTTTTCAATGTTTAAGTTGATAGTAAATGAACAAGAATGACAACAATATGGTTGTTAGCGTAGAAAATGGGGAGTCGCTTCCGAAAGACTTTAGAATTAGTCGTGTCTAGAGTTATGAACCATTTAGCGATCTCCCCTCCTTTTCTAGTTATTAAACTATTGCTTTGTAATTAAAGTGATATATTAATGAGCGAGTCTTAGAAGTATAGAAAACTTTTTAAGCCGTTTAATAAGTGTGAACTGTTTTCATCAGAATGACAAGGAAACTAATTTGGAAGAAATGAACAAGAATGTATCGAGTTATCTATCATATTATTACAACCTTCCATATTCTCCTGAATATTCGATAATGATAAATGGGAAATGGGGTGCTGGGAAAACTTGGTTCATAAAAGATAGCTTAAAGTTATCTGAGAAAAAATTTTTGTATGTTAGCTTGTATGGAATAACAAGCTTTGAAGAAATTGAAAACTCATTCTTCGAGCAACTACACCCAATACTGTCGTCAAAGGGCATGAAATTAACTTCCAAAATTGCGAAGGGTGTCCTAAAGGCAACTATTAAAGTTGATCTTGATTCAGACAGAAAACCAGATTTAAATGTTAGTTCTACAGTTCCAGAACTAAACATTCCTGAATATCTAACAAATACAGATAATTATATTTTAGTATTTGATGATCTTGAAAGATGTTCAATGATTATTTCTGATGTTATGGGTTATATTAACCACTTTGTAGAGCATCAAGGTTATAAAGTCATTGTTTTAGCGAATGAAGATGAGATCTTTAGCAAAGAAGAAAAATATGAAAAAGTAAAAGAAAAACTTATTGGTAAGACTTTTAAAATTAAAGCTGACATTAATTCTGCTTTAAATTTCTTTATTTCAGATATAAAGACAGAAGATGTTAGGAATTTCTATTATGAAAATTTTGACTACATCGTAAGTATATTTGAAAAGGCAAAGTTTGATAATCTACGTCATTTAAAACATTCATTATGGGATTTTGAACGTCTATATTCATATTTTCCGAGCTCCTGTTTTATGAAACAAGGCCTAATCGAGCAATTATTCGGTTTGTTTCTATGTTTTTCTTTTGAGTCAAAAGGGGGAAGATTGTCATTCCAATCATTAACATCTTTAAACTCTAATCGGCTATTTCAAAAAGAAAATAATCAAAAAAAATCACAGTTCAAACTTATATCAGACAAATACCCCTCGGTTAATTTTGGCGAAACTATCCTAGAGTTAGAGTCATGGGCTGAATTGATTTTTCATGGAAATATAGAACAGGATAAAATAGAGAAATCAATATTTAGATCTCGTTACTATCAAGATGAGAATACGCAATCATGGGTGAAGTTATGGCGATTTTTTGATATGAATGACGACGACTTCGATACTGTCTATAATGACGTTCGTTCATCAATCGAAAATCAAAAAATTGATGATGTAAATATACTTAAACATATCATTGGGACGTTTTTGAGCTTATCTGACATTGGTATTATTTCTGAATCGAGAGAGGAAATTATATTTAGTGGTATAAAATATGTTGATTTTCTAAAAAAATCAGACCTACTTGTGAAAAATGAAAGTTTAGAACCTAAATTTATGAGACAATCCAGTTGGGGGGGGTTAGGGTTTCATGAGCATGAGGCCGCTGATTTTAAAGAATTTTCTAGATATATTGATGAGGCAATTGAAGATTCTAAGAGTGAAAAAATGCCAGAAGTTGCGAGTGAATTATTGAGACTAATGAAAGATGATAATATGGAGTTCTTTAAGAAGTTAATTTACAGCAACAATGGAGAGAATAGTTTTTATAAAACGCCAATTTTAATTCATATAGACATAGATGAGTTTGTTACGAAATTACTTAGTTTAAATGCTAGAGAATTTAGAATGACAGGTTCTATGTTTAAAGAACGTTATTCAACTGATACTTTTAATCATACTCTTAAGTCAGAGTTGCCGTGGTTAGTTGATTTACTTAAAGCCCTTAAAACAGAGCAGGTTAAGTTATCCAACAAACTCAGTGGCTACAGAATTACGAGCATGATCGAAGATGATATACAGCCTTCAATAGATACTTTAAGTAAGTTGGAAGCAAACAGCTAAAAAACATTAAAGAATAATTATCAGCGCTTGTCATTTTTGTAGGAAGTTTGGCTTTATGTTAAATATTCACTGGATTAGGTCGGGCGGCAGAGTTGCATGAAAAACGTCTAGGCTCCCAACACTAAATGCTTAATGCTGTAAGAAAATTAAACTTCACCACGTCATTCAAATGATTCGGCTAGATGTAGGCGGTTATGTGGTCGATGTGTTGATGACCGAGGAATTTCTTCAGAACAAGAATGTTGCTACCATTTGTATGATGCGTCGATTCGTAAATCAAATATCGCTTCGTTATTAATAAATCAGCCCCGTAGCAGGGGCTTTAATCATTATAGTTCTACTTATTGCTGTCAATTACATGACCCCAAATTCTCTCACATAATTTGGTTAGATCTGGTGTTAGCTGCCAGTCTGTATCTTCAGAGTTCATAATCTCAATGGTTTTATGACAGAACTTTACTTTGTCTTTAATCGTTCCTGAGGTGTCAGAGTAAAAATTGCGATCTATATTACTTGGCTTTTTCACATATCGTTCTAGGATTCTACCAATACCTTCATTTGCTTTTTCAAACAGATTTGGTTTAGTTATGTTAGCGGAGTTGAACGTACAATCCTTTTTTCCATAAAAGGTGTCCCAACGAGCTTCAGCGGTCTTTATTATGATTTCTTGAGGGATGTAGTTTTCGATTTCTTTCCACTTTAGGAGAATCAATGCGTCACCAAGGTCCTGTTCTAATTGCTCTACTCGGTCACCTTTACCATCAATATCAGCATCAGCAATCAATAAGATTTTATGATTTAGTTTTTTGGCAGGTGTTGCGTTGCTGCTATCTTGAGAATTGGAGTCACCAAAATACCAGTGCGTAATATTACTACCTTGATATTCTGTAAATACAAAGTGCAAGTTTTCGTGATAACTAGATAGCTGACTGGCTGTCTCGTCATCTCCATTTTCTCGAAGCTCTTGTATATATTTATTAAGGTAGGTTCGGAGATATAACTTGTCAGTGATTCCTTCTACCCAAATAGAACAGTTAGCAAGCAATACAGAGGATGCACGAACTCCTAATTCGGTAAGAAGCTCTCCAAATTCTTCTGCGGGAGTAACTTCAGTATTTCCATCGTCGTTCTGGCACACCTTTTGGATAGATATATCGTCACGTTCTTGCGCAATATCTAAGAAGTGATTTGAGTGTGTTGTAATGAAGAACATATGTTCTTCATGATTAGCATAAGTTTCTATTAAAGTTCTTTGTAAACCTGCGTGTAAAAAGAGCTCTGGCTCTTCAATAAAGAACATTGTGTTCTTGTTCGCCATAAAAATAGGATAAGTCAGCATTATGATGGATTGAATGCCATCGCCTAAATCGTAGATAGGGCGCTCTTCTTTTTCACCTTCCTTAAAGAAAATAACATTAGCATCTATGCGTGGTACGAGTGAGATATCTTGGCCAAAGAAGAAATTTTCAGAAAGATACCGTTCATAATTACGGACTTTTTCCCGTTGAACATATGTGCCTAGGAGATGGGCTTTAACATCTTCATATAAGGTATGTCCTGTAAAAATAGCTCCTTGAGTAGTTGAGTTTCGAAAGTAATCTGCGGAAGTTCTTTGATGGAGTAAATCTGTTTTATCTATATTTCTTAGACTTCTAAGTGTTGGAATATATCTAGATTCCCAGTGTTGTAGTTGGGATATTTTTTCAATTAAATTGAACTTTGATTCATTTTCTCTGAACAAAGGATTCCATAAATATTTATCAACCATGTCGATTTCATGTTGGCTAGGATGTTCACCAAACACTCTTTTTGATACGTGATGACGAATTTTTAGTAGACCAATTGCCTTGTCGTTGTCGATTATGTCTCTAATTATCTTAATAAATACATCTATATTTCTATAGCAGTGTCGCTCCAACAGTCCTTTTTTGTGGTTATCAATATCTTGCATACAAGCAATATAATCTTCAAGCAACATTAAATCTGAATCGAATATCAGGTATGCCTTTTGTATCTCGAAGAACGTCCGTAACTTTCGGCTTTTTCCAGAGTTGTTTGGGCCGATAAAAAAGTTTATTTGTTTCAACGATTTAAGGTCCCAAGTTGAAGGGCGACGTTTGCCATCTTCAAATGCAACTTTGTTTATATGATTAGTTAGTTTCATCTGATATTAGTTTGTAAGTGTGGTCTGTTACTCTGGCATGTTTTGCCTGACTCTCTAGGTAGTCTACAGCTTTTACTTTAAGAGTTCCTTGAAAATCAATCTATTAGATGCAATTGTTCCCAGCAACGTAATTGCTATGTAACTGGGAGGGCTAATTGAACTTTTTCGACGAGGCTATTTTATCGAAAATTTTGTCATATTTACTCTGAATATGATCGACTGATGATGAGTCGACAAAGTGCTCTGCCCCATGGAAGTAGTGTTTAGATAAGTCTTTCTTCACTTTATTGCGTTCAGAGTCTTCGAACTCAGCGAAATATCCATCGATAGTTGCTAATTGAATGCCTTTTTGGCGATAACGACGTTCATCGGTTCGGTGGCGTGCAGATTCTCGTAGTAAATAGAATCCTGGAGTGATACCCACAATCAAGAAGAATGAGCGAAGTAGGATCAATGTGTATTGAGGAACGTTATTCTCATCAACGAGTTTGTCATAATCAAAAGTTAGTAGGAACAGACCTATAGATGCAATAAGCCATAAAATACCCCATCCGCGGAGTGAATCTGCCGTAGCTTTCTCTTCTTTAGCTTGTTTGATTGAAGTGTCAGCAAGAGCGTCAGATGCTACAAAGTTCAACGTTTTTCTCAGTGCATCATTTAGCGCACAGAATTCGTTTATTTGCTCATTAACCTTGTTTGATAGACCCGACACATTGGATTCGACTTTTTCTAGTAGCAACTTTGCTTGACGTTCGTTTCGGTCGTGGATTTCTTTTTGCTTTTTTTCTAAAGAACTGTCAATGATAAGGGTTATTTCTTCAGTTAATTCTCTACCGAGTTTAGAGCTTTCACTTTTAAGGTCAATTATTGCATTGCTTGCTGCTGTTTCTATTTGACTTAGCAGCTCTGACTGTAACTCACTAGCCTTATTACTTAGTTGGTTATACTGTTTTTGAGTATGCCTAGATATGTTTGAGGTTGCTGAGTTTGAGTGTTCTTTAATGTCATCAAGTATAGATTTAGACTGCGAGTTTACCTCATATTGTCGAGAATCTAGTTGGTCTAAAAGCCCTGTCAAATGGTTGAATATTGAGTTCCATTTCCTGTTGTTCTTATGTTCGATTTCCTCCCAAATGTTGTAGATACTATCCAGTTCACTTAAGAGCTCACCATTAAAATTATATTTTTTTAGGTCATGAATGAGAGAGGTGGTTTTTTGAGCAAATCGATCGAAATTCACTTGAGGAATCGTATAAAATTGGTTGTGCTCATCAGAACCATCAAGCATAAATGGTTTTTTATCTTCAAAACCATCAAGTAATGAAAGAGAGCTCAGTAGATCGGATAACCCTTTTTTTAATGCAGCGGGGTAATTTTCGATAGGTATTTGTCTAAGATTCGACAAATGCTTTTGAATCCTGAAGTAATCACTTTGGGATATTGAGACGATTTTGTAATCTTCAATTTTTATATTTTTAATCACACTTCCTCCGGCACTTCATCTGTTTCCAATAGGTTTTCAAATTGATGGCGGTTTAGGAACATTACTCTCTGAGCTAATGCTTTTTCGAGTTTCTTTGGACTCGTGATACAACCGTAGCAAAGCATGTCTAGGTGTCTCGTTACACTTTGTCGAACCATGCTCTCTTTTGACTCGGCCTTGGACATAAGTTCTGATTTTTCATCTTTGGCGAAACCAGTAAAACACACATCCATAGTGTTTGAGCTAGATAGACGATTTGATTTTGGAGCATCGAATTCAAAACCGCTTTCTTCGAGCTTAGCTTTAGCCTCTTTGAAGAAGGTTTTTACTTCACTAAGAGGTTCGTAAATGTCGAGAATGTGGTCTACGCGAAGAGTTCGAGGGGAAGAGGTGATGGAGCACCAACCTTGTACATGTGTTGGTTCATCTTTTGAATTCACGATTAATTTAGCGTTAACTATCTGCTGAACAGGTAGCACGTGACACTGACTCAAATAGGTACAGATTAAGTCACTTGTAATATCCATTTTTGTTTCCTAGACAACCGTTTAATAATTATTCTTTTCTCAATGTCACCGCTACGCGGCCAATTACTTTTATATCTTCTTCTGATACTTCAACCGTCGAGTTGCCAAACACAACTGCTAGTTTGTTTGGTAATCGTTGAATGTGGTTGATGGACAGACGCCCATTCATATCAATCAAATACTCGCCACTCACTGCATCGTTCTGCTTTTTATCTACCAGAAAGCGGCCGTCATTCGTCTCGATTTCAATGGTGTTGCTGGCTTCTAAATCCCAAGAGTTAAACATACGTTGTGCATATGGGATTTCTCCAGTTGGCACAAGTTGACCGTTCGTGAGGCAGAAACTCTTAATCGCGACGATGGCTAACTGAGGGTTCTGTAACTCTGGACTAGATGAAGTCACCTCTGCTTCAGGCGCTTTTTTATTGCTCCCAAAAGAGTGGTGTAGATCGGTCTCAGGATAGTCATTGGGAAGAATCAGATCTTTAACTGGGATGCCCGTACGTAAATGAGTCCTAACAACCAGTTCGTGTGAGTTTCTGTTGTGTGAGTTCCAAGTACTAAAAGTGGTTTTAGGTACACCATATATCTGCGCCAGTTCTCCAAGAGAATTTACGCCATTGATTTCTTTTAGTTTATCAGTGAATGCCTCGCCTTTGATGTAATCAAAAATAGCCAATTCTGCACTCATAATCGTTCACCATTATGTGATTGATTTCAATCTTGTACGAAAATGCGTTGACCGTACGAAAAATCGGATCAATACTAGACTTGTTTTCGGATGCTTACGCCGACCAAAGCAAGAGACAACCGAAGAAGATAGATATAAATACAAGGATATCACCATGTTAACGTACAAGATACCTCCACTAAGTCCATATGTGACTTACGAAGAATACTCTCGCCTTACTGGTTTACCTATGGGCACCATCAAACAATACGTGACTGAAGGTCGCGTCATCATCAAGCCCAAAGATAAACGCCGCGATAAGCCTCTGATTAACATGGTTGCCATGCACGAAATGGCGGCACGTGAAGCCATTGCTGCGCTAGGGTAAGTCATGGTTTTTACCTCTCATGTTCCAACTCAAACGCACTGTCCAATGTGGCTAGATGTGTTCGCGTTGGTTGTCATTCTCGTACCGCCTTTCATGTAAGAGTGTGGATCATGGACGCAAATATCGCTATGTGCGGATTCCGCGAACGCAAACAGCGTTCTTTTAACGCTGCATGCTGCGACTTCGCCATCAATCATAATATGGAAAAGCTGGCTCCACGCATTGGCCTGACTGGGAGAATGTTGCGTAACAAGCTCAACCCAGAACAGCCGCACAAGCTGGACCCAGTGGATTTGGCATTGCTGAGCAAGGAATCCGGCGATTACACCATTGTGAACACACTCTTTGCTGACCTAGGTGTGGTGACGGTTCAGTTACCTCAAGACGGCGAAGAGAAGAACCTTTTAGAGCGCACACTACTTAACAGCCAATATTCAGGTGAGCTGTCTAGCGATGCAATGCACATGTGCAGTGCAGACCGTTTACCTCGCAGTCAAAAACGCAAAACCATAGCCAAGGTTCAAGCGGCCATCGGCAACTTGGTTTTGTTCGTCAATGATTTAGAAAACCGCACCACCGGCTTTCAGCCACTCATGCAAATGGGCACAGATTTCCTAGCCAACGGTGCGCCACTTCCAGGCTTAGCCTAAGGAGAACCTATGAGTCAGTTAGCTATTCAACAAGAACAACAAAAGCAAATCCCCAACGCCAGCGAGAGCATTGCTGCCTGTAAAGCGTTGTTCAATGGTTCCGCTACACGCGGCAAGTTGAAGCAGTTGTGGAACGGTATGCCACCACGCTTTCGCGGCTTGGTATTGATAGCCGGTGATCTGAAAGCCTCAGAGCACGTGCGAGAGTTTGAAAGCTTCAACGATTTGGAACTCCAAAAAATCCGTAACGGTATGCAGCAGATTAAAGAAATCGCGACGTTGTTCGATCGCAATCTTGGTGACGTTCGACGCCTCAAGCATTACCAATTCAGTAGTACGCATTGATTCTCCAAGCCTTTGCCCCTGTAACAGGAGGCTTTTTTCGTCTTAGCGTAGGAGCATAAAAGATGAATCTAAATGAAGTCGCAAACAAACTCGCGATCCAAACAACTATTAATAGTCTGTTCGCTTTGGCGTTGGATAGCTCAGATGTCATCAGTATTCGTATCGAGTACTCATCAAAAATGAGTCTTATCAACGTGATTGTGTTTGATGAGAGCACAATGAATAACGCTCACAACGTTGTATTGATTGATAAAGAGCGTGCGCTAGAAGAACTACTAAATATTGAAGATTACCTGATTGAACGCATTGCTATTCGTCGCGATAAGAAAGAACTGGAGCCTGATTTATGCAATATGCCGCAATAATGCTTTGTCCAGCTGGCGGTGTTATCCGCCATGAAGACACTCAAGAAGTTGCCAATGTAATGGTTGGCGACTTCGACTCGCTAGACCAAGCGATCGAACAAGCGTGTGTATCCCTCAGTTGCACTCATTTAACCAAAGGCGTTTTGAGCAAAGGCAATGGGAAAGGCGGCTTTATGTTGGTAACGACCCAAGAACTGGAGGCGGTATGAAAAATAAAAGGATCACTTCAGTTAGTGTCGGTGATGATGTCATTCAAATTTTGGAAGGACGAACAAAGACATATGAAAAGTGTGCTATTGCATATTTTGCTGGGCCGGAAGGATGGGGCATAACCATGACTATTCGACTCGAAGAGGTCGAAGGTTTTCTGAAGTCTCCTGATACACAGAGACTATTCGTTAAGTTTTCGAAAGAAAAATTAGGGATAGAGTATGAACCAGTCTGACCTTCTCTATATCGGCGGGGCAGTGATGCCCCTGGACCGAATCAAAAATAACGACGCCAGCTATAATGCTGGTTTTTTAGGTTCCAAAATTTACTCAGACCAAGAACAAGCGCTACTGGATAGCGGAATGGTCAAAAAAATAGCGATATATGACCGCGTTCCCAATCGAAAGTCTAAGCGTGAGCGAGATCTTCAAGAGCGAACTGACTTCTATAAATCTGTAAATTATCTCTCGGAACACGACCGCGAAGCGGCGGCGAGAATCGCCGAAGAGTATAGGCTAGTCAAAGGGCGCAAAAGTCCGACAGAGAAATTTCGCCACAGAAAAGACAAGAAAATTAAGCAATTGATGAGTCTGAGCAAGTCTCTACGCCCTAAAAGTATCATCAGCAATGCCGACGCCAACTTTAGCCATGATGCTTTGTATGAAACGAACGAGCGCTCCAAACCTGCCATTCTCAATCAGAATGGAAAACGAGGACAAGGCGAACCTAAAAAGATTCCTATTTCAATGCAGCTAATGCACCGGTCTTGGAATGAAACTTATAAGTTTCAGGCGGTAACCGAAACGCCATCTAGTGCTGCGCCTTCGGAGAATAGTGGTGAGAGGTTCTCGGAAAAGCTGACGTCCCGTTCAGTTTCTAGAATCTTTGAGGCAGGGGCTTACACCGCAGCTTGCCATGGTGGTTTCTCTACTTTTCTCACACTGACTTTCACCAAGGCACAACGAATGGCCATATTCGGTGGAATGTTGGATGGAAGTGAGTGTGTCAGCATGGGGTCGCATCATCCAATAATCTATAAGCGCAACATGGTGACAGTACATCCTAAGCGTGGTGAAAAGAAAGTTGACCAACCAATCACGGATATTGGTGGAGAATACTGGCTGTTTCCAACCTTAGATAGTAAGCGTGTTAAAGCTATGAACCAGGGCAGTGTCATAGCCGGGCCGTATTGCGATCTTAAACAAAAGCCCAAGCAAGAGTTCTCGATGGAAAAAACCTTAGAGACAACGATAGGTAAAGAAGTCTCTCGTTTTCTTGATGGCGCAAAGAAAATGTATCAACGCGGCTGGGTTGCGGATCATACCATCCAAGTTGACAAAGATAGTGGACGAAAGTATTGCAGCTTATCCCAGGAGAAAGTTGCTAAACATGCTCAACCCAGCGATATTGGCCCGACTAACTTGCCTGCTGATTTCCATTACATATGGGTAGCCGAGTGTCCAGCCAATGAAGATGGAGAGCCTAATCCACACGTTCATATTTTGCTACGTTGGACAGTACCGGAGCATCTCTTTAGTCCTTGGGCTAAGCGACTTGAAAAGATATGGGGGCACGGATTTGCGAAACTAGAGCGAATCAAAAAGCCAAAAGCCGCCGGTTCCTACATTATCAAGGCTGTTGGTTATGCCGCGAAAGGTGAAAATGCTGATCAAGGGCTAATCAAGGGAAATAGATACAATATCGCGAAGTGCTCAAGAGCTCCTGCCTGGGAAACTCTTGCTTCGTTTGAAGCTGGCAATATGACCGCAATAATTAAGGAGTTGGGCTACAAACTTGAGCAGTGGAAAAAGCCAATTAAGCGGCAAATCCGCAAGCTACGAAATGCCAAAGAGCAAACCATCAAGGCCAAAGCGATCTCCAAAAAGCAGCAGAAATCTGAGGAGTATCAGAACAAGCTTTATCAGAGAATCATCCGTTTGGAAAAGCAGGCCGAAAAGCTGAGTCAGAACTTGCATAGCAGGGGAGTACACGTGAATACGAGCAATCGCTTCTGCATTACGTTTGAGGGAGAGCTGGCTAAGGATAAAGTAGACAAGTTTATGGTTTGGGCTGCTGGTGCAAGAGGGTGGTCATTGAACTGCAGGGGTTTGGACCTGAGCGATATAAAACAAGACGCGAGCCACTTCTATCAATCTGAATATCAGCGATTTAAGGAGAATCAGTCCTATTGGCAATCACTATTACATGAATCTATACCACACATGGAAGTTGATGAAAGTGAGCTTTCTTATTGGTATAGCATTACGGCAGATTATCTCGAGGGGCGGCTTTTTCCAATATTGAGTTAGTTCGGTTTGTGTCGTCATAAGAACTAAAAGGTTAGAGTAGTGAACCGTTATTTCTTAAAGTTGATTTAAAGTGCTATTGCTTGCATAAAAATCTGAGCTGTAGGCCACATAAAGGCTATTGATTATTTGCTCGGCAGTTATGTGAATGTTATCCAACGGCTTTGTTTGTTCGAGGGATACGAGTATGAAGCATAATTTGAGTATAGTTGGACGAAAAACGAATCGTCCTAGTAATCCAACTGCAGCTGAGTTGGCCTTAGATCGTTTTGATGCGTTAGTCGACGATTTCTATAGCAAGTATCGTGTGGCTCCACCTGTGGGTGAAACTGAACAGCAAAGAGCAAAACGATTGCAGTTTGAAGCACAAGACTTGAGGTTTTTGAAAAAAATGAGGATTGAACTCATTGCTCATGCTCGAGTTGAAGATATGCAAGCTAAGTTGCAATCGTACTCTGCAGACAACTTAAAAAAAAATGCGAAAGAGTTGTTCGTTGAAAAGCATCATCCGACGACGAAATTAGCTAATAACCTAACCGCTGCAGGAGAGCCTAAACCAACCAAAAACCATGAGCCTCACCATATCATTCCTGGCTCGGGAAGGTTTAGAAAAGCAGAAATGAGAGCCGCAAGATTAAATTTGCACATGCATAAAATTGGCATTAATGCGCCCGTAAATGGTGTTTGGTTAACAAATTATGCGAAACATACGGACTTTAACTGGGAAGCACCTAAGTCTCCGGCTCACCGTTCGATCCATACATTTAATTATGAAACTTGGATTAGTTCCAAATTTTCGAAGGGTGTTCCGAGTAAACAGCACTTTGAGGCTAACTTACTTCGGGTCAAAATGGAGTTAAAGAGTGGCACCTACCCTAAAGAGGTCTTGGAAGCTAAGAATGAAGTTTGGAAAGGATGATGACGGTTTATAAAATTACAGATGATTTAACTAAGTTTCAGTCGGTATGTTCTGGCCCAGATGAAATCGCCACCCAGTTGGGGGATTTCGACTATTTTGAGAGAATCTTATTGCAGGCTGTTGAAAATAAATCTCTGAAAGATATTTGGAAGCCTGCGGAGGTCGAGTTTGAAGATGTATTAACCGATAACTCTGTATTGCCTGATATTAGCTTATGGTTACGAACATATCTTGTTTTATCTCCGAGGGCATATGAAGCTCTAAATAGTTGCTTATCTGAAGGCGGGGATTTTTTACCTGTCAACTATCAAGGTGAACAATGGTATTTATATACATCGCTGACTTTTGGAAGAGAAGATAGACAAAAGTGTGTAGAGAAGATCTCATATGGAAGCCCTGATGGGTTAGAGGTTCTTGAATTCATTGATGATGATGTGAAAGATAAAGTGATCTTTAAATCAAGATTAGAAGGGGTCAGCAACTTATACTGTACAGAGAGGTTCAAAGCTATGTGTGAACAAAATCAGCTTAATGGACTCGTATTTTCTTCTAATCTGACAGATCCATTCAGTTAACGAATAACTTGATTTTAAACAACCCGTCCGCAAAGAAAGCAGAGCGAGAGCTCTGCTTATATTCAATATCAGAAACCTAGGGTTTAATTCTCGGAGTTCTGTCAATAACTGTACGGAGTATCGCGAGCCACAGGTCAGCGATCAGCTATCCCGAATACTTGAACCAATGAAGGATAGGGCGACTTCATCACCAAATATTGATGAAACGGCACTGGCAAGGCAGCAGTTTACGCATTGATGATGAGACTAGTATTCAAATCCGCGCAGCGGAGGTCGATGAGTGCGGCAACGTTCGTCCAGCTTAGCTGGTTGAAGTTACCCGCAGATTTGCAGAAAACAATAGTTGGATGAATTTTAAAGGTTAGGGCCAGACATTAGCTCAACCAGAAAAGCAAGAGTATCAACAACCAGACCTGTCGTTCTTCCCTGAGATGGAGGATGAGTGGCCGTTGGTTTAGTCTTCATTAGGTGTATTATGGTATCTAATATGCGACTTGTATGTGTCGGGGTAAGGTGTACTAAGTGCTTTACGTTTTTTCGCCATTTCTTTTTTCTTGAACGCAATGTAAGTGCTCAAATCAAAAAAAGAAAAAGTCTCAACTTCGTCAGTTGGGACAATAATTCTAAAATGCTCTTTAGTTAGCGCTTCATGCTTACCTTCTTCAATCCCCTCTTCAATGTAGTGACTCTGGTAATTGTTGGTAATATCGATAGATAAATCATCTTTATCCCTATACCCACTCAGAAGCGGGATGATAGCTATATGTTCGATTTTGCTATTGATAAGCTCATCACCAAGACAAATGCCTATATAGGTTTTTCGAGATTTAAGTGTAAGGGCGATAGGAAATTGTGTGAAAGAAGCTTCAACAATGAAGTTTTCAATGTGGTTTTCGCTGACTATTTTTTCGATTTTTAAGGCTTTCCTTTCTGGGAAGAACCAGTACCAAATAAGAGTAATTAAACCAAAAATGAATGCTAAGAGTATAGTCAGTATCCCCCAAGCGCCTTGCTTTAGCATTTCTGTGGAGATAGAAAGATCCATGAAGTTCTTCAGCTCGAAGCCAAAGTGCTGCATGAGAGCGGCAATACAATCAAAGTAATCGATAAAGAAGCACAGAATCATGCTGATCACGGCAAAAAAAATGCCTCTGGCAGCGACGAAGAAATATGAGTGCCAACCGTCAGTTCTGGTCAGTTTGTAGTGTGAGGATAAATGTAAGTAAGAAAAAAGGTAGCCCGAGATGAGGACTACCACTACTAATGTAACCCCCATGTTATACGGCGTATTTATCTAATTCTTCAAGCTCTTGAAGCTTGTCGATGTGTTTTTGAATCTCTTTCTTCACATCTTCGTTGTCGAGATTTACGCGTACAACGCCATTGTGGCTGATGGTTACTCGATCGTGGTTTTTAAGCATTAGCTTCAGCAAGCGATCGGGTTTCTCATCTTTGTTCTTACAGAAAAAGCTAAGCATACTCGTTTCCTTTGCTGTGTCGTTGGTTTACCTAAAATGTGTGTTTGATGCTTGAGCCTGTTTATGTAGGTTCAAGTTTTAGTTTTTGTAAAACAATCTAAATATTTCGAGGAACTTAGTAAAACTACTTTACACGTACTAAGTCTCCATCATTTTGGCTGTTTCGTCAAATAATACGAGTTGTTGATACAACGTATATCGTCATTTATAAGCCTCACTCGGTCACTGTCGTTTTGAGTATGGAGCGCAGTTATAGGTGGTTCAAGTAGAGAAGTGGTTAGGTTATTCCTACTTCACAGAAACGAAAGAAAACTTTTGAAGACAAAGGAGTGTCAAAAAAACCACTGTGGAAAACTGTATGGATATACAGTATATTTCACTGATGATTGGTAAGGGTGTTGATATGTCGAATAAAAATCAAAACGATATCTTGTTGTCTGCTTTAGAAATCGTCATTGATGGTGTGGCTAATAGTGAGGCAACAGAGAGGACTAGAGCGGCAGGTGCATATATTGCTGGCTTAATACTGGCTGATACAAAAGGGCAGTTGGACTCCGAAAAACAAAAAGCCATCTTGAGCATTGTCGAGATGGCTTCTGAAGTAGATAGCACGGCGTTTATACAAGATTCACTATAGTATCGAGAGTTGATGTTTGAGCTGTTGTCGTGCCTCTGGCGGCAACGCCTTACATAAATCAAAAGCCATTTGACTAGTTGTTTTTGCCGATGGGCTTAAAGTATGACTATAAGACAAGTTCATCACAAAACTATGCCCGCATTCTGGGTCACTACAACTGCAATATAAATCGGCATGACTATTGGATAGTCGATTGGATTTTTGAATTCGGCTTTTACAACCACACTCCGGACACAATACTCTCATACAAGCACCTAACTTATTGACTGACCAAATAATGATACGTCAAAGGGCTGTGTTTTTGTACAGGTTTATGAGCGTTCTCCAAACGTAGTATCAAATTTTAAATGTAGATTTTTGATATTTCTTATCTCTGGATCGTTGTTAACTTCATCCATAATTAATTCGCATACAGGTATGATTTCGTCTTTGGCATACTCACTGCCAATTTTGACGGGGTCACCCAGATTAGTCGTTCCCTGGGGAATTATTCCTGCTTTTCCTATAGGGAAGCGATGGCCTACGAGAATATCTTGCGCAGTGATGTTTTTGATTCGCTCAAATTCATCTTTTGTCGCTATATCGCCCACCGGGATTAGCTGAATCCCTTTTTCTGCACCGCCTGGAATATTAACAAACATACTTCTAAAGTTACCCACCCCTTTGGAGCTCGCGATTTTTTCCTTCAGCATTTGTTCGTCGTCATCACTAAGGTTTGGATCCGTGGCGTAAAAAATGAATCCCATGTGTGCACCGTTCTTGTAATAGCGACGACGAAATAGCGTTGCATCACGGTTTAGTAAGCTACTTTGTAAACTACCTAGATAGTCAGGTAGTCCATAAACTTGCTGCTGCAGATCTTCTTGAGGCAAAAAAATGATGTCATTCTCTTTGTATACTCGTTGCTTGTTGTCTCGCTCTAGCAAAACGAAGTCCCCATTTTTACGTCTACGTAGATACATGGTCGGTAGAGGAAACAAGCGCACAACACGTTTGAAGTGGTCGCGGATTTTTAAGAATGCGGCATCACCAAACGTGAAGTAGTTATTACAAAAAGATTGAATCTGCCGACGTCTTGAACCGCCACCTGAAATAAAACGGGCAGCAACATAATTTGCTCGAGCTTTAAGTAAAGACCCGTGATAGGCGTTTGCACGTGAAGTTTCTGCTAAGCCTTGGCGTGAAATTGGAGGCTCCCAGTAACCATCAGTGTCGTTATAGAAAAGCTCAGAATATGAAGTCATCCAACTGGTTGAGTCAATTGCCTCAGGTGTGGAGTCAAGGTGATAAACAGATTCCGCATGTTGCTCCTGTTGTACTAGTTTGTCTTTTTGATTGTTCATGCTGCAGTCGCCCAGGTTGATTTCGTTGGTGTGTTGTGGTCTAGCGGCTCATTGATAATGGCGTGTGAAATAGCCCAAAACGCATCAGCGTGGCCTGTTGTTTCACTTCGCTCTGCTTTAAAGGTCATCGCGTTACCGCTATTGGTCGGCACTCGTTTAATCGCCATAAATGCCATAGCAATGTCTTTGTGTTCGGCATCAAACTGCAGTCGTTTTGCTTCTACGATATCGATCATCTTCATTACTAGGCGATTCTTGTTTTCGTTGCTGTAATGTATGGCGTGGGCCTCACGAGGGTGCTTTTTCTTAATTAAGTCCCAAACACCGCCACCAATGCCTGTAGTATCAACGCCTATGTAAGTGACTTTGTAGCGTTGAAATACCTTTTCAATTTCACTCACGTGGTACTGGAAGTTAAGCCCTTTCCAGTAGTGCTTCTCTAAGACACGAAACTTTTCACCTGCAACTGCCGGCGGAGCTATTACTACTAAGCAAGCATTGTCTCGCGTTCGGCTAGGGTCATAGCCCAGCCATACTTCACGCCCGGCAAACGGTGATTTTGTTTTCGGCTTGAAGTCCTGCCAGTGGGCAGAGTCAATCATGCCTTTTTCGAGGTCAGAGAATTTGAATACAGACAAAGAGCCGTCGACGAAGATACACATAAACAGGTTATCGAAATCGTCTTTACTGTATTCGTCCTTCAGTTCTTCAATATCAAATAGTTCACAGCCGCCTGCTGCAGCGTCTTCAATCGTGACGACATATCGCCACTGCTTATCAGGGCAAAGTACACCACCATCGCGATATTCATCGAACGTTGGAAACTCAATTTTGGCGCGTGAGTCTCTGCCTTTTCGCCATTGGTCGCCCGTCCAAAACGGATATGCCTGGTGCATTTTCGATGATGGTGTCGAAAAGTAGGTTTTACGCCATTTTTTATGGGTAGCCATTGCCGACGCGAGTTTGTTTAGTTCGTCAAACTTCGGTATCCAGAAATACTCATCAACATAAACATGACCGTGGTAACTCTGCGCGGTTTTGCTATTGGTAGATAAAAAGCGAAGTTCAGCACCATTGGAAAGAATAATCGGGTTTCCAGTCAGCTCTATGTCTAAGAACTCTTTTGCAATAGCAATGATGTAGCTGCGGAATACTTCTGCTTGAGCTCGTGATGCTGACAAAAAGATCTGGTTATCGCCGGTCAGAATCGCATCTTCTAACGCTTCGCCACTGAAGTAGTAAGTTGCACCAATTTGGCGGGATTTCAGAATGTTTCGAATACGCTGTTTTATGTTGTTGCGCATTACATGCTGATAGGCAAACAGGGAGTCATGCCATGTGACAAAGTCATCTTCACTCAGTTCGCTGATGTCATTCTTTTTACTTTTACGTTTCTTGGTCGATTTTGAATTACTGCTAGATTTCTGGCTGTTACGGCTATTTGTACCGTCGTGCTTTTTATCCCCTGTATTTAAAGGTTGCTCACCTTGCTGCTTTTCTTGTGCCCTTTGTTTCTTTAATGCAGCGTGATGCTTGATAAGCCGATCGAGCATGTCTAGTTGGTTTTTAGTGGGGTCAACAAGTTCAAGCAGTGTTTGAATTCGATTTGCTATCGCTTCATCAATGGTTTGTTCACGCAACATATCGCGCCAACCGAATTTGTCTGCCCAGTAATAAATGATGCGCTCATTATTCAGGTTCAGTTCGGTAGCGATTTCACGTGGCGTCCAAGCTTTCAAATAGAGTGCTCGGGCGGCTTGTCGTATTTCGGGAGAATATGCCATAAGCGCATCATACGCGCCGAAAACTTGCAGATGACTAAGCAAAGTTCGGATGAATTCGGATAGTAAATGTATCCGAATTACAAGGAATTGAAGTAGCTGAAACGACACATTCAAAGGCGTATTGTTTGCTCGAACCGTATGTGATTGACAAGTTTGAGTACAAAAATGCCAAAGATTAGTGAGTGGAAAATCATCGCGACAGAAGGACCGACCGTCGACGGGCGTAAAATAACCCGTGATTGGATTGAGCAAATGGCCGCTAGTTATTCGATGGATGAGTACACCGCACTAATTTGGCCTGAGCATCGTCGATTTTACGGTTACGGTGAAAACTGGGGCCGAGTGGTTGAAGTAAAAGCGGAGGAACAAAGCGGGAAATTACGTTTGTTCGCCAAGCTAGAGCCGAATGACTATCTGCTTGAAGCCAACCGTAAAAAACAAAAACTATTCACATCTATTGAGCCAAATCCCGACTACAAGGGGGAAGGGCGTTGCTATCTAATGGGCCTAGCTGCGACTGACTCCCCAGCCTCCACAGGAACATCGCTCCTTCAATTCTCTCGTGTTCATGGGGAAACCACCGAGATCAAAGCAAGCCATTTAGAAGAGGTGGACTTTTCAGATTGCTTTACTCGCAAAGACCGCTTTTTTGCGGCATTCAATGAATTTTTCTCTTCTGACGATGAAGAGCCAGAAACGCTATCAACAGCAGAGGGCACCAACGTGACCGAAGAACAATTAAAAGTCGCACTAAAAGAGCAGTTTTCTGCTTTCAAAGGTGAGTTTAAGCAAGAACTAAAAGAAGAGTTCAATTTGCAAAACACACCCGATCAACCAGAAACACCAGAAGTAGCAACCAAAGATGCGACGGTCGAGCAGTTTTCCGCTGCGCTGGAAGAAAAGCTAAATCCGTTGTTTGAGAAAGTGAACGGACTAGAAACTAAGTTTGCTGAACTATCACAAGAAGTCCCTGACCAGGAACCAGATCCATCAGGTGCTAGTGAATCTTTCTCATCTAAGGAGATGTTTTAATGCTGAACGCACTATCTACCAGTTATTTACAAGAGTTTTGTACAGCGACGTTATCCGCCGCAAATGCTCCGCAAGGTACACAGTCGTTTAACTTGACGCCCCCAATGGAAACTAAGCTACGTCAAGCAATTATGGAATCGGATGCTTTCCTAGGCATGGTTTCATTGCTGCCAGTTCAGCAAATCAAAGGTCAGGTTGTTGATGTTGGTGATGATGGCCTTTCGACCGGTCGATCTGGTTCGGGACGTTTTAGCGTGGAAGTGGGCCAAAGTGGTAATACCTACGAGCTTACAAAGACAGATTCAGGAGCACATATCCTTTGGGAAACTATGACGCAATGGGCAAACTCTGGCTCTAAAGGTCACTGGTTGAGCATGATGAAAAGCGCGATTTCTCGTCGTTTTGCATTGGATATGTTGCGTGTCGGTTTTAACGGTACGTCTATCGCAACTAATACGGACCCGATTAAAAATCCATTAGGCCAGGATGTAAATAAAGGCTGGCTCACGATTGTTAAAGAGAAGAGATCTAGCCAGGCACTCGCATCAGCAAAGCTTGACCCAACAGGTACTGCGACTGATTCATACAAGAATCTTGATTCACTTACGCAAGATCTAATCAACACGACGATTGCTCCCGAACATCGTCAAGACCCAGATCTCGTTGTTTTAGTTGGGTCGAATCTAGTCGCGGCTGAGCAGCACCGCTTACTTGAGGCTGCCGATAGTCCAACAGAGCATAAAGCGGCCCAAAGCCTAGCCAAGACAATTGCTGGCAAAAAGGCTTACACACCACCATTTTTCCCAGCTGATCAACTTTGGGTTACCAATACCAAGAACCTACAGATTCTGACGCAAGAAGGCACTCAGTGGCGTAAGCAGAAAAACGATGAAGATGAGCCTCGTTTCAAGCAAAACCATATCCGTATGGAAGGTTACGCTGTGGGAAATCTTAAAAAGTTCGCGGCTATCGAATCTGTTTCAGTCGTCGAATCAGCCGTTGAAGGGGTGATTAATGGCTAGTCCTTTAGCAAGGCAGCGTCGTCACCTTCTAGAAAATCAAGTCAGTCATTCTGCATCGAAGTTGAGTGCTAGTGCAAATACCGAAAGCCTGCACATCAAGCTGATCGATTTTGAAGAAGACCGCAAGTATCTAAAACAGCTCAATGCTATCGAAGACAAGGTGAAACATAAGCGTGATGTTTTGGTGCCCAAGTACAAACCGTACGTGGAAGCTTACCTAGCAAAAGGCGAAGTATTCGAGAACCCAATTTTCACCAATATGGTTATCTGGTTGTTCGATGTCAACGACATGGAAACCGCGATTGATTGGTGCTTGAAAGCCATAGCGCTTGATTTACCTACACCAGATAACTTCCGACGTGACTGGCCAACCGTGTGCGCCGATGAAGTTTTAGCTTGGGCGGAAAAAGAGTCTGGCAGAGGACATTCTATTGAGCCTTATTTCAGCGCGGTTTTTGAAAAGGTTGAGAGCGAATGGCGACTACACGAAGAAGTGCATGCTAAGTGGTATCGATTTGCTGGGTTGCACTTACTTCGAAATGACGAAGGACAACCGCAACCGACGTCTATCGGTTGTTTAGATACCTTGGAAAAGGCCTTGTTGCTACTGCAGTGTGCTCATGAGAAGTACGCCAAAATTGGGGTGAAAACCAAAATTGGTCAGGTAGAACAACGTATTCGAGCGATTAAAGACAACAAAAACTTGTAACAGCTCCTACGCCGCCGAGCCTCGGCTGGTGAGGTAAGAGTGCCAATAGGCTAACTCAATACCGTCGACCCAGTGGCTAGAGGCTCACTTATTAAAAGAGGAATAACGATGTTTACGGGATCTTCCGGTTCGGATTATCAAGCCACAGAAATCACTAATGACGGTTTTTGGCCGAACATCAATGCCGGTGATTTTGAAAAGCGTCGCGGTATTCCTGCTGCTCAAGACTCAGAACGTATTGCTATCGCTCTAGTTAATGCTGTTTCGGAAGTTAATCAGCAACTCGAAGACTTAAAAGTTAAGTATCAGGAAGAGGGGCATGCAACTGCTGGCGATGTTCCTACATTTCCGAAAATGAATGATAAAAACCGTGTTGTATATCAATACGAATCAGCAGTATTTGCGAGAGCCAAAGCTGATTTGCTGCCGGACATTGCAACTGTTCATACCAAGGACAAGGGCGATCACATCGCAGACAGAAGCGTAGAGGTGCGCACTGAATTACTTTCAGAAAGCCAGCGCATTATTAGAAATATGAAAGGGCTGAACCGTTCATCGGTGGATTTGCTATGAGAACGCAATACCAAGCAGGTTACAAGCTGCGTGACCTAAACGCATTTTTAATCAGCGTTGTGGGCGACAAGATAGCCAAGCGCATGGAATGTGAAATGGGCAAGGTTGAGCTGAAACTAGAAACCAAGCACATGGGTCATGGTTTTGACCTGCTGTATCAGCGTTATGTTGCTGACTTCTACTTCGACAAATTCCCTTTCAAAGAATACGACCCAGCGGTGCTGTTCGCTAATGTTGGAGCGTGGTTGATGGACAACGATTCTGACCGTTTCCGCATCGAAGACTTAGACGACCCATACGTAGACGTAGTACTGGAAGATGAGAAAAACGCCGAAGTGTTGGTCTCAGTCATGTTTGAAGAACCCGTCAAAGTGGCTGCAGACCCCGACGGGCCAATCTATTGGAATGGTCAACGCTGGAAGATTGAAGAGTACGAGATTTGGCAGGCGGAAAGGCTATCACATGTAGTTCTCCGCAATGTATGAGATACGGGCCGATAAGCGCAGTTATTTGCGAGTTAAAGAGCAATTCGAGCTGCTAAAGCTTGAGAAAAAAGCCAGAGCCCGAGTGCTGAAAGAGCTTGGTAAATACATCACCAAAACGACCAAAAAAAACATTCGAGCACAGCGTGACCCAGACGGTAAAGCGTGGTCAAAGCGCAAAAACGGCAGGCGAAAAATGCTTAGAGGTTTCACTAAGAAGCTAAAGCATTTTCAAAAAGACAATAACCGGGTTTTGGTTGTTGGTTGGCCATCAAGACGAGGAACCGTTGCACTGGCCCACCATACAGGTGAAGCAGAGGAAAGCGGATTGCAGCAGCGATTCAAGCAAGCCAAGAAAGCGAAAGAACCAAAGAAAACCGACCCGGCAACGAGAGAGCAAGCAAAAGAGTTACGCGATTTAGGTTACAGACTTCCGCCCCAAGGCAGGCAGAAGAGAGGCAAAAAGCCAACGCTCAAATTCATTACTCAGAATATGACCGTCGCTGAAGCCGCAAAACTGATTAGTGATCTGGAAAATAAAACGCCATCACGTAAGTGGGAAGTAGATCGCCCAGAACGCCGATTGATAGGCATTAGTCCGAAACGGGCAGCAATGATTATCAAGCGGGAAATGAATCGAAATAGGAGCAACTAAACATGGCATGGCCTACCGTCATTATTAACATTCTGAACATGATGCGCGGACCGATCCCGGGCGTTGAATTTCACTTTCTGTTTGTTGTGTACGGCACAGTTGCAGGAACAGAGCGCAACCTAATTATGGTGGATAACACCACGGATTTTTCAGACAGCGCGTTCGATAACATCGACCCTGTACACATGCTCACGCTAAAAGCTGCTCAGTTAAATGGGAAACAGAACTGGACTGCCGGTGTGATCGTTTTAAACCCATCAGATAGTTGGCAGGCTGCGGTTTTTAAAGCCAATGAGACATCAAGCTTTGAAGCTGTTGTGTTGGATAAGCCAAATACTGGAGCGTCCATTCTTGAAGATGCAGTCGCATTTCGCCATGAACTTAAAGCCAAGCTTGGACGAGAAGTTTTCATGATCTGTTCCTTACCAGGAATTAATGATTCCGAGGACGGTGAAACATGGGCCGAGTGGTTAGCTCAAACGGTGAATTTGCCAAAGAACATTGCAAGTGAATACATCACCGTAGTGCCACAAGTACACGAAGGAAACTCTACAGTTGGCATTTATGCAGGTCGGTTGGCCAATCAAGAAGTATCTATTGCTGACTCACCGGCACGAGTAAAAACAGGCAGCATTCTCGGCAGTATGGCATTAGCAAAAGATAAGGATGGAAAGCCATTAGAGCTAGCAACACTTAAAGCACTAGAAGCTGCTCGAATCGCTGTACCGATGTGGTATCCGGACTATCCGGGGCAATATTGGACAACTGGACGTACGCTAGATGTCCCTGGTGGTGATTATCAAGATATTCGTCACATTCGTGTCGCCATGAAAGCAGCACGTAAAGTGCGGGTACGAGCAATTGCACGAATTGCTGATCGAGAATTCAATTCCACACCAGGCAGTGAAGCCAGCGCAAAGCTGTATTTTACTCAAGACCTCCGTGAAATGGCGGTAGTGAAAAAAATTGGTGATTACGAGTTCCCTGGTGAAATCAAACCACCTCAAGACGATGACATCACCATTACATGGGTTAATAGTGAAGAAGTTGAAATTCTACTCGCAGTTAGACCTTACGAGTGCCCAGTGAAAATCACCATCGGCATCATGCTCAATCAACGACTAGGGGAGTAAACAATGAATTCTCGTTATACAGGGCGAAGCTTCGACATAAACATGCTGGGGATTTTGGTTCATGTGGAGTCGGCTACAGCAACCATCAATGATGAGTCTGCTGTTGATAAAGAGCGCGGCATTCCCACTGGATTTACTCATGGAGCTGTGAGTTGTGATGTTGAGTATGAGCTGGACTTGAACAACTTCCGTAAGCTTCAACAAAAAGCTCGCGAAGCTGGCAGTTGGCGCGGTATTAAGCCACACGACTGTATGTTCTATGCAAATACTGGCGATGATGAAGACAAAGTAGAGCTGTTTGGTGTGAAGCTTCAAATCTCAGATTTACTTAGTGTTGATCCAAACAGCAGTGATAAAACCAAGCGCAAGCTTAAAGGCTTTGTGACGAGCCCTCACTTTGTTCGCATTAATGGCATCTCATACCTAAGTAATGATGATACCCGCGGTTTGCTTTAAGCCTATCAGAGAGAGAACGAATGCCTGACTTTATCGACCATGCTAGTAGTAACGAAACCAAGTTTACTGAAATGGCAATCGCAAACCAGCTTAAACAGTCTGTGAAGACAAGCGAACGAGAGAGTGCAAAAGAATGTCTTGAGTGTGGTGACCCTATCCCTGAAGGGCGTCAGATAGCTATAGCGGGGTGCCAGTTTTGCTCCCCTTGCCAGGCTAATTTGGAGTAACGATATGAAAGATTGGTTCGACAAATTAACCAGTGGAGTTGCTTACCTTGTGTCATTGGCAGGAATGACTTTCAGCAAGCTGACATTTGAACAGTGGTATTTCATTTTATCACTAGTGATTGGCCTTGCAGCGCTGGGATTGAACTATTGGCACAAGCGAGCAATGCAACGTATTGCTAGCGAAAAAGGAGTAGCACTGAGTGAAACTGACTAAGCGCATCATTTGTTCTGTCGTCGCTGTGATCGGCTTGGTAACAGGTGGTACGGCTGTTTATGGACCTGAATTGACGCAGCCCATTGGGCAAGTTGTGGTATCGGAACGAGACTTAGGAGCGCTGCGCATCACCCCTAAAGGACTGAAGTTGATTGGTGATGCAGAGGGATGCCGGCAGAACCCTTACGTTTGTCCGGGAGGTATTCCTACGAATGGAATTGGGAATACTCATGGTGTGCCAGATACGCCAATCACATTGGAGCAAGTCGCGATCGACTGGGTGAAAAATATTCAATCGGCCGAACGATGTGTGACCAATGCAGAAAGGATTTCAGGAGCGCAAATGAGCACGGGTCAATTTGACGCATTTACCAGCTTTGTTTTCAACTTCGGGTGTACCAAGTTTCGCCAAAATAAGGACGGCTCTGACACTCGGATTTACGCAGCAATCAAACATGGCAATTATCCCAAAGCCTGCGGTCACATTACGGAGTGGGTAAAGAGTCAGGGCGTTGTACTTAAAGGACTCGTCACTCGAAGAGGATTAGAACGTGATCGCTGCATGGAAATGGATTAAGTGGATTGGTCTTGCGGTGTTGGTGACGACCATCGCGGTGCTGAAGCTGCAGCTTCATACCGTCAAAGCAGAGAAAACCACATTAAGTGAAAAGCTCACCAAGGCAGAAGCAGACAACCAAATCAACTTAACCACCATTGAATTTTTGAAGGGTGAAAGTGAGCAAGCTAACAACATGTTAGTTCAGCGGCAACGGCAACACATAGCAGCAGAGGAAAAACTCAATGCAGACCTGGCAGCACTTAAAACAGAGCTGGCAAACGTTCAGTGCCATATCCCTGCCACTGTTACTGACCGCCTGCGCGAACCCTACTGAAACCGTCGCAACGCAGGTGTTCATGAAATTGCCACCTGCTGGAATGTTGGTGCCCTGTTCAAAACCACAAGTTCAAGGGACATGGCCAGAAGTGGTTACCGACGACATTCCCAAGCTGAAAAACGCACTGACTGAGTGTGATAACCAGATTGAAGATTATTTGCAATGGCGTGCTAGGCACGAAAACAAGAAGAGAAGTAAAAATGACTAAACCTACCTTTACATCAAAACCTGTCGTAGTCGCTATCGGTGGCACTGACTTCGTATTTACGCCAACGGTACAGGATGCAAATAACTATACCAATGACATGATGCCTAACAACAAAGTCGCGCCTGCCTATACGTACTTAACGCGTACCGTGAACCCAGAGCAAAAAGATGAGCTCACTGAGTTACTTGATAGCGTTCCTGGCTTAACTATCGAGCTTTATGCCACGGTCAGTAACGCTTCTAAAGGTGGTATCGAAATCACACTAAAAAAATAACAGATAGGGCAAAGCGGATTGAAGATAATCCTTTGGAACAAGCCTTTGCCCTTCGTCGTCATTTTTTGCCGAGTGAGCCAGACGACGAAAGAAGTTTAAGTCGCGCTATCTGGCTGGACAAACACCAGTTCGAACGCGAAGAAAGAGCGGTAATGAGTGCTATCAGCCGACTGTTTAGTCATTAACAGACATAAAGAGCGAGTGAGTATTACGCGATGAGCATGGAAAAACTGTTGATGCACATAGCGTTGGTTGATCAAGTCACCAAGCCGTTGCAGGGGATTACTAAAGAAGTACAAGCTTCGATGGATGCTGGTAAGCAAGGCATGCAAAACATGGCGGCAGGTGGTGCTGGTTTAGTCGCCACGGGCTTTGCTATTCAAAATGCGCTGATGCCAGCGATTGAAATGGATAGAAAGCTAGGCGAAGTGAAGTCGTTAGGGGTTCTGGATGAGGATCTCACTAAGCTTTCAAAGACCGCACTTTGGACATCGGCACAGTACGGGAAATCCGCCACAGATATTGTCGGCGCCTCATATGATATCAAGTCAGCATTTGGTGATATTGATGGAGACAACCTTTCTGACATCACCAAAAGCTCTGCCGTTTTAGCTGCTGCGACTAAGGCTGATACAGCAACCATTACGGATTATATGGGCACCATGTATGGTGTTTTCAAAAATCAAGCTGATGAAATTGGGGTTGGAATTTGGTCCAAACAAATTGCCGGCATGACTGCTCAGTCTGTTGAAATGTTTAAGACTACAGGCGCAGGCATGAGTAGTGCTTTCACTAGCATCGGAGCGAATGCGACCAGTGCAGGAGTTGCTATCGAAGAGCAGATGGCGATTTTAGGCACCCTTCAATCAACCATGAGTGGCAGCGAAGCGGGTACCAAATACAAAGTATTCTTGGCGGGTGTGGCCAACGCTCAAGATAAGCTCAATTTGTCGTTTACCGATAGCCAAGGTCAGATGCTGCCTATGCTAGATATTCTTGAACAATTGAAAGGTAAATATGGTGACACCTTAAGTGTTGCTGAAGCGGCTGATTTGAAAAAGGCATTCGGCTCAGAAGAAGCCGTTAGCATGATTAAGTTATTAATGGCTGATACCGAAGGACTCGCAGGCAGTATTGACCAACTTGGTCAAATCGAGGGAATGTCGAAGGCCGAGCAAATGGCCAGCACTATGACAGATCAGTGGGAACGGTTAGAAGCGGCATGGTTTGCGGTTCGTGCAGCGGTATTTGGTGCGATTCTTCCTTCAATCAATTCGGTTGTAGGCAGCATGGCTGACGGCTTAATGGTGCTTGTTGGTTGGACGGACCAATTTCCTTGGCTTGCTGAAATTCTTGGTTATGTCGCTATCGCAGGCCTGTCTCTTGGCGGGGTGATTGCAACATTGTCGCTTGCCATGGGGATCGGGCAAATGATGTCTGCTGGTTGGACGGTTACCATGACGAGTTTAAATAGCATCATGAGACTACTGCGTATTAGTACGCTGGCGAGTACTGCTGCTGCATGGCTATTTAACGCCGCGCTTTGGGCCAACCCGTTAACTTGGGTTGTCGCTGGTATAGCGCTGCTTATAGGTGGTATTGCTGCGGCAATCTATTGGTGGGACGACTTAACCTCCGCGTTTAAAGATACGGCTTGGTTTGATGTTATTGCTCATGCTATCGAAGGGCTCGTTGATTTACTCAATATGATCCCAGGTGTTGATATTGAACTGGGGAGCCAAATTGAAACGCCAGAGATGACAGCGGCCGTCCAAGCTGAACACAGTACTCCTATATCACAGAACCTAACTCCGGGTGATGCATCAGAAGTTAAGCAATTAGAACTACTTCAACCTCAAATGAGTTACGAGTCTGCGATAGCGACGAACCAAGACGTTTATGGATATAAGCCAGAGCAAATGGCGCCGTTCAAAATTGCAGAAAGCCAGGTTATTTCTCAGCCAAGCATCAACGTTGAAGCTCCAAATCTAGATAATCAATCACCTCAACCGTTTATCGAATACAAAGGGAAGCGCAACGAGCCACGATTGCCTCCTCAAGTGGTGAACAATATGAAAACAACCAATCACAGTGATGCTAGTCGAGTTAGCTCTTTTGGCGACGTGTATATCACTGCCCCTAACGGAATAACACCAGACCAATTAGCCGAGTGGGATGAGCTCAATGTGGGGTAACGACTTAACAGAACGCAAGCGCTACAACGATATCAAAGTGGTCGAGGGTGGCTGGGATATGGACGCAGGCCAACAGCCTAAAGAGTGCAGTGATTTATACAGCATCGCGCAGGACATTAAGCACGCGATCATGGAATCAGGATTGGCTCGCCAATTGGTTGCAGAAAGAAACCCAGCGTTACGCGCTGATGTAATGGTGCAAATTGAGCAACTTGCTGAGAGAGATGTAAGAGTGGTACCGGGTTCAGCGACAGCAAGAGAAACAGAAACTGGTGATATCACCTTAACCGCTAAGGCTTATGAATATGGGGAACTTGAGGTGAAAGTATGAGTAAACGACCAAGTACGGATTTTGTTCAGGTGCTAAGTGAATCGGGTGTGCCAGTTACCGAAAAGGACTTTGAAACCAAACTAAAACAAGAAGTCGTGGGGGCTGGTAGTAAGGTTTCGAATGACTCCGAAATGTCACCGTTTTGGCGTTGGGTTCGCGCTGCAGTGGTCACGCCATGTGTTTGGCTGACTAGACATCTATTGGCTCAGCACGTTATGCCCAATATGTTCGTGGCAACCGCTGAGCGTTGGGCTCTGGACCTAAAAGCATGGGAGCACAATATCGCGCCGAAAGTAGCTCAAAGAGCACAAGGCTACATCACACTAACTAAAGCAAATGCTGCTGATGCGGTGACGATTGAGAAAGGGGCGGTTATTCAAACGCTACCTATAGATGGCGTTATGTATAAAGTTCAAGTTATTGAGCCTGGAATCATCGAGGCTGGTCACCTAAAGGGTAACGTGCTTGTCGAAGCACTTGAAGCGGGCTCCGCGTTTAACTTGCCGGCGGGGTATTTCAACATTATTCCTGAAGCGATACCGGGCATTGTTGATGCGGTGAATGAACCTGACTGGCTCTCTGTACTCGGTGCTGACGCAGAGACTGATGAAGAGTTAGCGCTTCGTATTCAAAATGCCTTTACTAGCTCTGGTGAATGGCACATCGATGATGTGTATCGCTCTATCATCGCCAGCGTAGCGGGGATCCGAAGTGATAACATCTATTTTAGAAATACAGGGGACATAACCCCTGGTTCAGCAGAAGCATTGATTTTGATGGAAGTGGGACCAACCCCGCTAACCGTTCTTGAACAGCTAAATGAGCACATAATGTCTAAATGGCATCACGGTCACGGTGATGTACTTACCTGTAAAGCCATTCCCGATACGAAACATGAGATCACGGCGGATGTCGTCTTAGCTGAGAACTTAGACAGCGCCACCAAAGTGAATGAACTTCTTGAAGTGGAAGAGAGGATTAGAGCGGCTTTTCGAGAAACAGCAGCTTACCCAGAAATGACACGCGCGAAACCTGAGCATCGTTTTAGCTTATCTTTGCTTGGTACTGAGATACATACCAACATGACGGAAGTTGAATCGGTAAGGTTTACCGTAGACGGAAAAGTCCAAAAAGACATTATCAGCAAGCTAGAACAGCCTCGCTTGAAATCACTCACAGTTAAGGAACTCGTGGATGTCTGAGTCTCGAAATTACGACCAAAGCCGACATTCCCCTCGCTTACCCGAAATTGTGATCCCATGGTGGCAGGACGGAAGAACGACGGCGGATGAAGTCAAAGAACCTCACTTTTTATCTAAAGGCGTTTTTTCATTCTTCCGGATAGTTTGGAGCAGCCTACTATTTCCGCTTCGCCAAATGGATGCGTTGACCTGTAACGAAAAAGCATTGGAATTAATGGCATGGGATAGAGATATCAAAAGGTTTGAGAGTGAGCCACTTTCACTGTTTCGAAAGCGAGTGAAATACGCAGAAGTGAACGCCAAAGACGCAGGTAGCGTAGCGGGCTTCAAGCGGATTTTTGAAAGGTTAGGCATTGGTATCGTTAAGTTCAAAGAGCGTCAAAACGAAGTTCAGTGGGACGTTTGTACTATTGAGCTAAGTGATGGCGATATCTCGCAAAACAGCAAGTTGGTTCAAGTGCTCATAGAGCAATATGGGAGAACTTGCCGTCGATATCGATTTGAAGTCGTTTATCCCATTCAGGTGCACATTCGTACGGCCTGTTTCAGCCAGAGTCAGCAGCTATTTAGTGCAAAACTAGAGGAATAATACAGTATGAGCCAGACCATTATCCCTGCTCAGTTTGAGCGCTATTTAGTGGATAAAATTACAACGGGTAGTACGACAGACATGAACGAGTTTGTGTTTGCTCATATTCCTAACTTAGACGCTGAATCACCGATTGACCGAGCCCTAGGTCTGCCTAGTGAAGCGTATATCGTGCATCGTCAAAAAGTGGACCAGGCTGCGCGACTTAATAGTAATACGTTGGTGTATTCCGTCATTCTTCAGTCAACCACACCGAGTTTTAAGTTCAATGCGATTTACCTCCATGACAAGCATGTTGAGAACTCCTGTGGCTTGATCGTGTATAAGAACACGGAAACTAAAGAAGAAAACATGACCACTATTAAGTCCGTCGCGCAGGAGTACAGTGGCGCTGCAGCGATAGCAAATATTCATGTTGAACCAGGAACTTGGCAGATAGATTTTCATGGGCGCTTAATGGGCATTGATGATGATTTACGTTTGGCGAATCTTGACCATTATGGCCATTCGGCCTTTGTTCGTGGCTGCTCGGTCGTCGCTAAAGGAAAGTCAAACACGTTTGTTGTTAGTCCCGGAGTTGTTTATGTCTCAGGGTTACGTGTTGAGCTGTCAAAAAAAGAGGTGGTGGTCAGTGATGGCATCCCATGTGGCTTGTACTTAGATGTGGTACGCCAAGGCAGCGCACTCTCTCGTTGGGAAAACATAGCGACAGTAAGAAGCTCAAAAACAGAACTCAGTAATTACGTTGATGAAAATGGTCAACAGCATTACATCGCTCGACTTGCTGGCATTGACTCCCATGGCAATGTTACTGATTGGCGCGTGTGGGATGTTATCACTCAGCAACAAGCTGAAGCTGGTGAGGATGAATACCGTAGCCTATGGAGTGCAAAGCGAGTCTTTCAGTCTGTCGCGTCATACATCAACAAGAATGTTAAGAATGCCACTAAAACAGCCTCCGGTTGGATGAGTGCAAGCGATAAGAAAAAATTAGACGGGATTCAGAGTGGGGCTCAAGTCAATGTAGCAACTAACTTGAGCGTGTCTCGCAACGCCAATTCTCAAACGGTTAATAGTTCTACGGGTAAAGATGCCACTTTAAGTGCCGCAACAACATCGAGCGCCGGGGTTATGACCGCAGCAGACAAGAAGAAGCTGGATGGCATACAAGCTGGAGCGCAAGCGAATATCGCAACTAACTTGACGGCATCTCGCAACGCCACAACTCAAACGATCAAGAGTTCTACGGGTAAAGATGCGGTTTTAAGTGCGGTGACGACATCTCATGCAGGGGTAATGACGGCAGCAGATAAGAAAAAGCTCGATGGAGTTGCCACTCAAGCTACGAAAAATCAAACAGACGCATACTTAAAGAACCGAGCTAATCATACGGGCACTCAAGCTATTTCTACTATTCGAGGTTTACAAGAAGCACTCAGTAGTAAATCAAATACAAAGCGGTCAATTTTATGGAATGGAAGAGCGCCAGGTGATACGAAGCTAAAAACGTCAGAGCCTATTACGAACTTCGATTTCTTGATAGTGACAGCCGAAGGTGGTTATGCAGCGGCGTCAGGGCTAAGTCTTAGCGCGATTGTTGATGTGCAATTAGCAATGGAGCTGGGCCAGTTTTATGTAATCTTGCAGAGTGATGGCAAGTACGGGTTTACCTTGACATGTAAGGAAGTTCAATCGGTTAGAGGTGGTACTTCTCTAAAATACGATGGTGTGACCGCCTATTCAGGTGAGCATTATTTGAGAAAGATTGTGGGGGTTAAGGTGTAAGGCATGGATAAAGAGCAAATATATGGATTAGTGGGAACAGGGTGCTTTCAAGTTGTCGGAGGTACCCCTCCGCATGGATGGATAGAGATCCCTTCACCACCCGAAAAGTTGCCCGCTGTCTTACAATCAAATGGCATATGGACATATCCAGATGCAGTTTCTGGTAGAGAAGAGCCAGCCATTTTTGCTGAAGCAGAAAATCAGTGGGTGGCACATGAAATGGTATATGTGGATAGACAAGTCACATTACATGAAGACTCCGATCCTCGTTCTACGCTAACTGCTTCAGTTTGGAGAAGTTACCGGAGAGCGCTGCGCGACTATGTAAAGGATGGTGTAGTAACGATGGCCATTCGACCACAACGCCCTACAGAGAACTCCATGACAATTGAAGGCCGCTTATGACTTGGCACTTATCCCCATTAAATTGGCCAAGTTACTCGCAGAGCATTCAAACCAAGACTGAGTCAGTGACAGACGCAGTCGGCGCCGTAATGAATGAAGCGATTAACCGGTTAACCAACCATACAAGTGACGCCAATTACGGGCGTCACTCTTTAAGTGAAGAGGCGAGCGCTTTGCTTAAGCTGCGTAGTGAACTTCAATCCTTACTTGTCTCAGGAACCGTACTTACAGTGTCGCCATATCAGTTTCAAGTGGGGACCCGTTTGGACTCGGGGTGTTATCTCAATCCTAGTACTGCAATTAAAACGTTATCTAATAAACTGCGGGATTACGCTGATAGGCACCGACCAAATGGCCATCTTCATGGCATTGCGATAATGGTAACGGCCTCTCAATTGAATCAATTCTCTCGGCAGCTCATTGAGCTTACATCATTGTTTCCAATGCCTGAGTGGTGCCAAGTAGCTAGGCAAAGTCATGCTTTAAATACCAATGACGTTGATAAGTTCCATCAACCTGCAGCGATCGCTCTACCACGCTTTAAGCCGATGGCTTTACTCAACGCTAACCCATTACATGATGCTTTACATTGGCAAGGTGCCCAAGTAGCTACGCTAGAGTCATTAGCAGACGATGACCATCACGTAATTGACAAGTTGCAGTTACTAGCAGCGAAACGCAATAAAAAGATGGAAGAAATCAAGGCTCAGCTCAACGCCCTGAAGAACTTGAAAGGAAGTATCTATGCATTCTCCGTGGAGGGCAATGCGGAAAGTATAGCGACACGATTGAATCAAGCGGGAACGCCCAACAATCATCAATTTACATTAGCAAGCCTATTGCTTAGCTATGAACCTATGACGTTTTTTGAGGAGCTATTATGCTAGCTCTAGATGGTGTGCCAATTAACTTAGACTCAATGACCGTTGAAATGTCCATGGAGTTTAAAGACCAGGACATGAGTGGGCAGTCTTCTGGTACTGATGTGGCAGAGCAGGGTGACAAAGGCAAAAAGCTTACCTTTAGTGGTCGTGTTCCATTCATTCGTATAGAAACACTGACCCAACTTTATGCGTTTGCTTCGGACAAAGATGAGGCGAATGCTAGACGTATTTATCGAATCGGCAATGACATTGCGCTCGCACTTAAAATTCGCAATGTGAAGTTCACTGGGCGTATTCAAGCAAGAGAACATGAAACTCTACAGGCTTGGAATGTTTCCTTTGAGCTTAGGGAGTACAACAGTGTTGCCGAGCAAAAAGAACAGCGGATTAAAGCGCAAAGCAAGCCAGAGCAGCGAGAGAATACTCGGTTAAAACAGGCTCTCATCACCGCAGAGGAGGCGACTCAATGAAGTTAGAGAAGCGCTTGTATATAAGCGGCGAAGAAGTCAAATTGGCAAGTAACATGGTGAGCTTAAAGCTTTCTTTGGGTAGTGTGGCCATCTTTGAAATTGAAGCAACACAACCCCTGAAGTTATTCGAGCCGGTGCGTTTTGATATTGGATATGAAAACAAAACGTCGCCTTGGTTTGAGGGCTATGTTGATAAAATCCAATCTACAGTCAATGGCTACCAAAAAATCACAGTAAAAGAACTGACAGGTATTTTGAGTAAACGTTGGTCTCTCAGTTTAGAGCATCCAAATGCCGAGCAGGTTATTGATGCGCTCTCTCACCTTACTGGTCTCGAGTTTAATCTACCCAATAAAGAATACATGAAGACCGCGATCCCAAACTTTGTTTGCCAGGGAACGGGTTATCAATGTTTAGACCAGGTCGCTAAGGCTTTTTCTATTCCTGACTGTGTGTGGTTTCAACATACTGACCAGGTGGTTTATTTTGGCTCCTATCAAGATAGCCATTTCAACGACAAACCAATGCCACTACCTGAAGAGTTTACGAGTCGTCAAAATGGTAACAGTGTCACCTTTGTTCCGTTTCCTATGCTTAGACCAGGTCGTGTTGTGAATGGTAAGCGAGTCAATCGGGTTGACTTAATACAGGATGATATGACGGCGTATTGGAAAGCTGAGCAGTCTGAAGTCATACCTAAAAAGCGAGAAACACTACAGCATTTTCCTGAATTAGCTGCGGGCTTTCACTTGCCAAAGTTCGGGCGAGTCGAAACGGTCAGAGACAGTGCGACGGTGGGTAAAGTATCTGATCCATTTCGGCCTCGACTCTCTGTTGATGTGCAAGTTCTAGATGAGAATTTGCAACCAGATAGTAACGTACCGGTTTATCGCTCGATTCCACTGCCAGTTAACATGAGCGGACATGAGTCCGGATTGTTAGCGTATCCATTAGAAGGGACATTGGTTGAAATTGCTTTCGCTTATGGTCGAAGCGATAGACCCATCATACGTGGCGTTTATGGACGTGAATATGCGCTTCCCTCAATAGAGCCTGGTGAACAACTACAACAGCAACGTGAAGAAGTGAGTTATCGAGTCGATGCCGCAGGAAATACAACACTGCAGACTGACCAAACTCAAAATCAGAGAGCGTTTGGTAAGTTAGACCAATTTGAACGGTATAAAGGTGAGTTTGGCCAGCATCAGCTTTTTGTAAATGAGCACAGTACTGAAGAAGTGAATGGTAAGAAGCTTATTGAAGCGCTTGGCGCTATTAATTTGTTGTCAGGAGATGATCTGGTGTTAGGAAGCTTGGGTAACATGCAAACGGCTACCGCTGGCGAACTGATTGAGACCATCGGAAAATTTCGCCGAAGTATTGCCGCTGAGCACCAATGGCTGCAATCACCTAAGACTTGGATAGGCTCTAAGCAAGAGAATGTGTTGATTCTTTTATCGGAGCTAATGCAGGTGGTTAAAGAATTGGCCGACACTTTAGCAACGCATACACACAGCGGTGTAGCACCAGGACGAGCAAGTACCAAAACACCAGTGCAAGCGAATGATATTACTGGTCATGGGGAGGATAGTGAGAAGTTGAAGGGCAGGCTCGAACCGATAACACAAACCAACTAACCACAAAGGAGCCACAATCGACGCAGCCATATGGCTGCGTTTTTTATGTTTAAGTCAGAACGAAGTCTATACGTCGCGAGGAAGAGCTATAGACTTACGAAACACACTGAGCGGATGACAAAATCCGCACTCTCCTCACCCGCCTGCGAGGTTTTTCGAACAGTTTTTTTTCAGTTTTTGTGTACTGAAATTTAGTGGGGAGAGTTCCTAGAGTATCTCGCGGGAAACCATATATATAGCGGGGCTTGCGTGAGAATAGAGCCACTTAGAACCTAGACTGAGAGTGTTTTGAAAATTTCAAAGATTGAAAAGATTTTCAGTAAATTCCAATTTTAATGATCTAAAAAGATCATGGTGGTTTCTTTAAATGTGTGAAAAATAAAGGTTGTTAGGAATTTTGTGAGAAATATAGATGCTCAGGTGAGCAAAGATAAGATCTGATTAATAGGGCATAGAGCCTTATTCGATAAGGCTTTAGAGCGAATTATTAAGATAAAGCAGTTTTTCAATTTATGAGACGGTATAATTAAACTCAGATGTCAAAATCACTGTGCAGTTAACGGGACAAAACCGCTGTTTACGTGTTGATGAAGAAGAGGGGAGCGAGTGAGTGCTGGACCTATATTGTTATCAGGGTTATAAGCAAAACTCGTTAACTCTTAAGCAGAAACCAAGCAATAAGATTTAAATGTGTCGCCACTTTATCGCCATTTATTATTCTTGTTTCATTTAACTAATTGATTTTATAGGTTAAAAAATTAAAGTGGATATAAAGCTTTACTACGTGCATGACCCAATGTGCAGTTGGTGTTGGGGTTACAAACCAACGCTGGATAAACTAAAACAGCAACTGCCAGGTGTGATTCAGTTTGAGTATGTGGTTGGTGGTCTTGCGCCAGATACTAATTTACCGATGCCGCCCGAGATGCAACAAAAACTCGAAGGTATTTGGAAGCAGATTGAGCGCCAGTTAGGCACTAAGTTTAACTACGATTTCTGGAAGCTTTGTACGCCAGTTAGAAGCACTTACCAATCTTGTCGTGCGGTTATTGCAGCGGGCTTTCAAGATTCTTATGAGCAGATGCTAGAAGCGATTCAGCATGCGTATTACTTACGTGCGATGCCTCCTCATGAAGAAGCCACTCACTTGCAACTAGCGAGAGAAATTGGCTTGAATGTTCAGCAATTCAAGAATGATATGGACGGCTCTTTCTTAGAGGGTGTGTTCGAAGATCAATTGAGCCTTGCAAAGAGCCTAGGTGTGAACTCTTACCCTAGCTTGGTTCTTAAAATTAACGACGCTTATTTTCCGATTGCCATCGATTACCTGTCGACAGAACCAACCTTGAAGCTGATTCGTGAGCGTATTATTGACAATATGCCAGCGCAATAACCTCAGTTATGAATAACAAAAAGCCGCTCATTGAGCGGCTTTTTCGTAACTAAATGTATATCCATCCAAACAATAGTATTAAAGCACCATTGCTGCAATCCAACCAAAGATGATTAGAGGGATATTGTAATGGATAAAGGTTGGAACGACTGTTTCCCAAATGTGCTCATGTTGACCGTCGGCATTTAGACCAGATGTAGGGCCTAATGTAGAGTCAGAAGCTGGAGAGCCTGCATCACCTAACGCAGCTGCAGTACCTACCAGTGCAATCGTTGCCATCGGCGAGAAGCCGAATGCTAGCGCAAGAGGAACATAGATAGTTGCAAGGATTGGAATCGTAGAGAACGATGAACCAATGCCCATTGTTACTAATAGACCAACGATCAGCATCAGTAGTGCAGCTAGAGGCTTATTGTCACCGATGCTGGTTGATAGCGATTGTACTAGTGTTTCAACACCGCCAGTTTGCTTCATTACTGCTGCAAAACCTGCCGCTGCAATCATGATGAAGCCAATCATTGCCATCATGTGTACACCTTTAGTGAACACGTCGTGCGTCTCTTTCCATGCGATAACGCCGCCGAAAGTGAACACCATAAAGCCAGCTAGAGCACCGATAATCATTGAACCCGTGTAAAGCTGAACACCCAAAGCAGCGACAATACCAAGTGCCGCAACTAAGATGTGCTTTTTATTGATGACGTGATCGGTTTCGTCAACGACAGTCAACTCAGTTTCTTTGTAGACACGCGGTTTACGATAGCTCACAAAGATAGCCAGTAATAGACCAAACAGCATTCCTGCACCTGGCAGTAACATGGCGGTTGGGACTTGGCTTGCAACCACGTTTTCCAAACCGTTGTCATGTAGGTTCTTTAATAGAATGTTGTTTAAGAAAATACCGCCGAAACCAACAGGTAAGATCATGTAAGGTGTGATCAAACCGAAGGTAAGAACACACGCGACCAAACGTCGGTCGAGTTTAAGTTTCGCAAATACGCCCAAAAGAGGTGGAATCAAAATTGGAATAAAGGCGATATGGACCGGAATTACGTTCTGAGATGACATAGTGACAAGAACGAGCGCGACTAACACCGCGTACTTTAACCCGGTAGTTGACGCCGAGTTTTCTTTACCATTTAAGCGCTTGATAACACTTTTGGCCAGTAGATCCGTGATGCCTGATTTTGAGATGGCAACAGCGAAAGTACCTAACATGGCGTAGCTTAGCGCGATAGTTGCACCGCCACCTAGACCACTTTCAAATGCGGCAACCGTATCCCCAAGGCTCATGCCTGCGACTAGGCCGCCTACGATGGCACTAAACGTGAGGGCAACCACCACGTTTACGCGCATCAATGCTAACACGAGCATGACGCACACTGATATAACGACAGGATTCATACTTTTCCTAATATGTTGTGTTTACTTATTATTCTTCGTCGACAAGCGGCCAACCGCCGAGGGCCTTCCATTTGTTGACAATACCGCAGAATAATTCTGCTGTTTTTTGTGTATCGTAAAGCGCAGAGTGTGCTTCACGGTTATCAAATTCCATCCCGGCTGTTTTGCATGCTTTAGCGAGAACTGTTTGGCCATAAGCAAGGCCACTTAATGTAGCCGTATCAAAAGTAGCAAAGGGATGAAAAGGGACTCTTTTTAGTTTACAGCGTTCATTTGCCGCATTTACAAAACCCAAGTCGAATGCTGCGTTATGAGCAACCATAATTGCACGTGAGCAATCTGCGGCTTTTTGTTCTTTGCGAATAAGCTTATAAATTTCCTTTAGCGCCTCTTGCTCAGAAACAGCACCTCGAAGAGGGCTGAAAGGGTCACGAATACCATTGAATTCAAGCGCTTCTTTTTCTAAGTTAGCGCCTTCAAATGGTTCCACATGAAAATGAATGGTGGAGGCCGGATGCAACACGCCATGTTCGTCCATTTTCAACGTAACGGCACAGATTTCTAAAAGTGCATCAGTTTGAGCATTGAAACCAGCGGTCTCAACGTCTACTACCACAGGGAAATAACCACGAAAGCGTTTTTTCAAGGTTAGAGCTTCATTTTCTAGTGTCATGTTGGCTTATTTTTGTGTGACGAAGGCTGCATTATTGCAGATTATACCGATGAGAAAAACCGCAATTTAAGAGAAAACCGGAATTCTATTTTGCATCCAATCAATAAGTTTGTATTGCATATTATGTAGACGTTTATTCGCCATACTTTGCATCATGTAAACCGATAAAACATGAGGAAGTAAAACGCTAAGTGGCGGTTAAGGTGATTGGAACACGGTGGCTCACATTAATGGCAGTGTGACAGACAACCCTATATTGGCGAGATTTTTGCATGCCGGTTGAAGTAATTTTATTGATGCAAATTGACGGCAACAGACTGCCGTTTAAGAGACAGTATTAGATGAAGAAATGGCTGATTACCAGTGGTGTTGTATTTTCGTTGTTTAGCACAAGCAGCTTCGCTTTGATGGGCAAACGTTATGCTGCAACTCCACAGCAATCTCAATGGGAAATGGTGGTCAATACACCACTAGAATGTCAGCTTGTACACCCCATTCCAAGCTTTGGAGATGCGGTATTTTCATCTCGTGCAAATAAAAAAATCAATTTAGACTTTGAGTTAAAAATGCGTCGTCCGATGGGAGAAACACGTAACGTCAGTCTCATTTCTATGCCGCCACCTTGGCGACCAGGTGAACACGCCGATCGAATTACAAACCTAAAGTTTTTTAAACAGTTTGATGGTTATGTCGGAGGGCAAACAGCATGGGGCATGTTGTCTGAGCTGGAAAAAGGCCGTTATCCGACTTTTAGTTACCAAGATTGGCAGAGCCGAGATCAGAGAATTGAAGTCGCATTGTCATCAGTACTGTTTCAAAACAAGTACAACGCGTTTAGCGACTGTATTTCCAACTTATTGAAATACAGTTTCGAGGACATTGCTTTTACGATTTTGCACTACGAAAGACAAGGTGATCAGTTAACCAAGGCTTCTAAAAAGCGTTTATCACAAATTGCAGATTATATCCGACATAATCAAGATATCGATCTCGTGCTGGTGGCGACGTACACAGATTCAACCGATGGTAAAAGTGCGAGTCAAAGTTTATCAGAGCGACGTGCAGAGTCACTTCGTGATTACTTTCAGTCTCTAGGGCTACCGGAAGATCGAATTCAAGTGCAAGGGTACGGCAAGCGTCGTCCTATTGCAGATAACGGTTCGCCAATAGGAAAAGACAAAAACCGCCGAGTCGTGATATCTCTAGGGCGAACCCAAGTGTGATGCATATAAAAACGCCGAAGCTGAAAGCTTCGGCGTTTTTGATTTACTGACGTTGTTAATAATATTTTAGTGGTATTTTGCCAAGCACCTTTCGGTGATTCTTGCTGTATAATTTGAATGTTAGTTTAAGCGGAATTTGGCAATGACTTCGCAATTGGTTGCGGTATCTATTTTTTCAACCTGTTTGGCAATAGCCGGATTAGGGTGACGCTTCATAAAGTCTATCAACGCCTTAGTACAGCATCCTATCGAGTCGATAAAGCTTGCACACTCTTTATTTGGGCATTGTGGGATAAGTGTTAAGACTTTCTCAGAGGCCAGTTGAAGGTATTTGAGTTCATAGTCAGTATCTCCAGCCCAACGCCAGAACTGAGCTAAGTTATGACAAGAAATCACAGAAATTAATAATCGCTCGTCCGCCTCAATTTCCACACATTCGCTGATATCTTCACTCAGGCTTAGGGCTTGCTGGTAATGAAGAATGCTGCGAACAGGGTCATCTAGTTGAAGTGCCGTATCGGCTAGAAGTGTGTGTTTTTCCCATTCACTGATCATTATCGTAATCCCGCATATCGAAGTTGCGGATAAATCTAAACGATAACTATTATCAAGTAAAGAGTTTTGTTTATAAAAGGACAGGCAGATCGCAGACCTGCCTGTAATCGGAGTTCAACTTGCAGTACAAGTGATTATTAGAAGTGCCGCTTAGCCTTCAAGACCTGCTGAAGCTTGCTTGTTTTGAATAAGCTCAATCATATAACCATCTGGGTCTTTTACGAATGCAATGTGCGTGCTTCCGCCTTTTACTGGACCTGGCTCACGAGTCACATTACCGCCCGCCGCTTTGATAGCGTCGCAAGTTGTGTAGATATCATCAACACCAATGGCGATATGACCAAAAGCAGTACCTAGGTCATACTCAGTTTTACCCCAGTTGTAAGTCAGTTCGATCACTGCACCTTGGGATTCGTCACCATAACCAAGAAACGCTAGCGTGTATTCGTACTCTTTATTTTCGTTAGTACGAAGCAGCTGCATGCCCATAACTTCAGTGTAAAACTTGATGGATTTGTCTAGATCACCTACGCGAAGCATAGTGTGGAGAATTCGACCGTTTGACATTTTTTGCTCCTAGCTTTGATTTACAAATAGCGTTAGCTATCTGGGTATACTTTCTCTTTATATTCGCACAAATCTTCGATAATGCAGCTACCGCAGCGAGGCTTTCTTGCTACGCACGTATAACGACCATGAAGAATGAGCCAGTGGTGCACATCGAGTTTGAACTCTTTTGGCACAACTTTTAATAGCTTCTGCTCGACATCATCAACCGTTTTTCCCATCGCAAATTTAGTGCGATTCGACACGCGATAAATGTGCGTATCGACGGCAATAGTTGGCCAACCAAAAGCGGTGTTGAGCACGACGTTTGCGGTCTTGCGACCTACGCCTGGTAGCGCTTCTAACGCGGCACGATCTTCAGGAACTTCACCATTGTGTTTTTCCAACAAGATCTTACAAGTCTTGATTGTGTTTTCTGCCTTTGAGTTAAACAAACCGATGGTCTTTATGTATTCTTTTAAGCCATCGACTCCCAAATCAAGAATGCTTTGAGGTGTATTCGCTACAGGGAAAAGCTTGTCGGTGGCTTTATTGACGCTTACATCGGTTGCTTGAGCTGATAATAATACCGCGATTAGCAGCTCAAAAGGGGAGCTCCAGTTAAGCTCAGTTTGAGGATTCGGATTGTTTTCTCGTAATCGCTCAAGAATTTCGATTCTTTTTATTTTGTTCATTGCTGACTTCCAATACCGTCTCTGCGGTTTATGAAAAAGGCTCCTATGACAGAGCCTTATCTTGTTATGCGTTAGTGACGCGAGCACGTTCTATGGTTGGTTTTTCTTCTTTTGGTTGACGTGCCTGGACTGAATTATCGATGACATTTTTAAGCGCTATCAACAGACCAACGCCGATAAATGCACCGGGTGGAAGAAGCGCTAGCAGAAAGCTGTTGTCAAATTGGAAAACTTGAATGCGGAGAGCGGATGCCCAGTCTCCTAATAGCAGATCTGCCCCGTCGAATAGTGTGCCATTACCAATTAACTCACGCATGGCACCTAGCACGACCAAAACGCTTGTCATACCAAGCCCCATCCATAAACCGTCTAATGCTGCAGGCGCAACATCATTTTTTGAAGCATATGCTTCAGCTCGACCAATAATGATGCAGTTGGTTACAATCAGAGGAATAAAGATACCAAGAGATAGGTATAAACCATACGCATAGGCATTCATTAACAACTGAACGCAGGTAACGAGTGAGGCAATGATCATAACGAATACAGGTATACGGATCTCTTTTGGCACATAGTTACGAATAAGAGAAACTGTTACGTTGGATCCAACTAGCACGAGTAAGGTTGCAATACCAAGACCTAATGCATTGGTTATCGTGGAAGAAACCGCTAGCAGTGGACATAAGCCCAGCAGTTGTACGAGAGCGGGGTTGTTACTCCACATACCGTTTTTCATCAGTAATTTATTCTCATTCATTACTGCTCTCCTTCACAGCCTAACGGCTGGTTAAGAATGTCTTCACGAGATTGGTTTACGTAGTTAACGGTATTTCGCACCACTTTTACGACGGCTCTTGGCGTGATCGTTGCACCAGTAAATTGATCGAAATCGCCGCCATCTTTACGAACTTTCCACGAATTCCAATTGTTTTCCGTGACTTGTTTTCCTGTAAAGCTCAGGATCCAGTCGGTGACACGAAGATCGATTTTATCGCCCAGACCAGGGGTTTCTTGGTGGTTTAGGACGCGTGTCCCCAAAATATTGCCCTGATTATCAATCCCAGTAATCACTTTTATCTCACCATTGTAGCCATCTGGCGCGATAGATTCTATTGCGATTGCTGTTGGTTCACCATTCTTCGTGGCGAGGTAGGCTGGCATCGCACGTAATGTCCCCAGATCTGGAGACGTGACCATTGTACAAGCTTGCGTGAGTGCGTTGTCATGCATGTTTTCTGGAATGACTTGATTCAAAACAGAAAGTAATTGTTTTTGCTCTTGTACCTTGATTTGGTCTTTTGTTAGGTACTGAGTAAGGGCGACTAATCCGGTTGTTGCACATGCAAATATCGCGAGTGTCAGACCATTTTTTCTAATAGCGGTTAACATGTTTACCTCAGTGACCGTAAGTTCTAGGTTTGGTGTAGTAATCGATCAGTGGCACACACATATTTGCAAGCAACACTGCAAATGCAACACCATCTGGGAAACCGCCCCAACTGCGAATGATAAAAACCAAAGCACCAATAAGCGCACCGAAGATTAAACGTCCTTTGACGGTGGTAGACGCCGAAACGGGATCGGTTGCAATAAAGAATGCGCCAAGCATGGTTGCACCAGATAACAAGTGTAAAATTGGCGACGCAGTTTCCCCTGGCGTCAGCAACGTGAACACTAGGCTAAACAGAGTCAGACTCGCAAGGAAACCTGCTGGAATATACCATTGGATGATACGCTTTTTGATCATGACTATGCCGCCAAGAAGGTAAGCAAGGTTTACCCATTGCCAACCAATACCACCTAAGCCATCAAATATCGGCTGCGACATTACTTCGCTTGGAGTGGCACCTGTAAGAATGCCAGTCTTAAATGCATCAAGTGGTGTCGCCATTGTCACACCGTCAACACCTGAGCGAACTTGCTGAAGTGATAAGCCGTCGTAATCATAGCCCGTAAAAATTAAAGAGAGTGTATCTGCAAAATTTACATGATCAGGTATGAGTGATGTCGGTGCACTCCAACTCGTCATTTGTACTGGGAAAGAGATCAACAAGACCACATAAGCGACCATTGCAGGGTTGAATAAGTTTTGTCCAAGGCCACCATAGAGGTGTTTAGCGATTACTATCGCAAAAATAAGCCCGATCACCATAATCCACCACGGAGACCATGGTGGTATAGCAACGGCTAACAACCAAGCGGTAACTATTGCACTGTTATCACGTAGCGCTCTCATTGGTGAGCGTTTACGACAGATCATGACTAAGGCTTCAAGGGATACAGCGACTGCAATGGCAAAAATCAGCTGAATCAGCGTACCCCAGCCAAAGAAGTAGGTTTGAGCTACTAAACCTGGAAGTGCGCAAAGTGCCACCCATTTCATTAAGTCTGGCGTATTACGACGACTGTGGGTATGCGGTGAACTGGCAATAAAAAACGACACTACTCGTTCTCCTCAGTATTATTTTTATTAGCTTCTTGTTGCGCTTTGCGTGCCTTCGCGCGCGCAATTGCTGCGGCAACCGCGGCTTTCTTCGGATCCACTTCTGGTTCTTCGGAGGTTGCTTCTTCAACAGGCTCTGTTTGCGTTTCTTGCTTCGCTTTGCGCGCTTTGGCTCGAGCGATGGCAGCTGCCACGGCGGCTTTTTTCGGATCTTCGGTTTGCTCGGCAGGTGCTTCAGCTGCTTCCGCTTCAGTTGAGTCTGCTTGTTTCGCTTTACGAGCCTTCGCGCGCGCAATTGCTGCGGCAACCGCGGCTTTCTTCGGATCCACTTCTGGTTCTTCAGAAGTTGCGTCTTCAACAGGCTCAGTTTGCGTTTCTTGCTTCGCTTTACGTGCTTTGGCACGTGCAATGGCAGCTGCCACGGCGGCTTTTTTCGGATCGTCGGTTTGCTCGGCAGGTGCTTCAGCTTCTTCCGCTTCAGCTGAGTCTGCTTGCTTCGCTTTGCGCGCTTTGGCTCGAGCAATTGCAGCGGCAACTGCGGCTTTTTTCGGATCGTCGGTTTGCTCGGCAGGTGCGTCAGCTTCTTCCGCTTCAGTTGAGTCTGCTTGCTTCGCTTTTCGCGCTTTGGCACGTGCAATCGCAGCAGCCACGGCGGCTTTTTTCGGATCGTCGGTTTGCTCAGTAGGTGCTTCAGCTTCTTCCGCTTCAGTTGAGTCTGCTTGCTTCGCTTTACGTGCTTTGGCACGTGCAATCGCAGCAGCCACGGCGGCTTTTTTCGGATCTTCGGTTTGCTCGGCAGGTGCGTCAGCTTCTTCCGCTTCGGTTGAGTCTGCTTGCTTAGCTTTGCGCGCTTTGGCTCGAGCAATTGCAGCGGCAACTGCGGCTTTTTTCGGATCGTCGGTTTGCTCATCAGGTGCGTCAGCTTCTTCCGCTTCAGTTGAGTCTGCTTGCTTCGCTTTACGTGCTTTGGCACGTGCAATGGCAGCAGCAACCGCGGCTTTCTTCGGATCGCTGTCTTGCAGTGCAGACGTTTCCGATTCTACAGATTCAGTTGAATCTTCTTGTTGTGCTTTTTTCGCTTTAGCTCGGGCGATGGCGGCCGCAACTGCCGACTTTTTATCATCAGCGTTATTGTCTGGCGTTTCGCCTTGTTCTTTTTGCGCTTTCCGTTCGCGAGCAAGACGTTTGCGCTCTTCGCGCAGTTTTGCCATTTCTGAGTTATCAGGTTCACTATAGCCTGCTTTAGCTGCTGCCGCTTGTTTCGCCTTCGCTTTGGCAATGGCTGCCGCTACGGCTGGTTTTACTGCTGGCTCTGTTTTTTCTGTGGTTTCTGTCTTTTGAGCTTTCACTCGTGCGATTGCTGCTGCTATCGCATCATCGCCGCCAGAAGACTTCATCTCTTTACGGCGCTGATCGGCAGCTTTCTTGAAGCGATTTTCACGTTCTGCTTTTTCGCGTTCCATACGCGCTTTTTTCTCTTCAAAACGCACTTTTGCTCGCTCTGCAGCTTCCGCTTCTTGTGTTCTAGTTCTAATTTCTGCTTTCGCTTGGCGGTAGTACTGTACGAGCGGAATTTCACTTGGACATACAAACGCACAAGCGCCGCACTCGATACAATCCTTTAAGTTTAATTCTTCGAGTTTGTCATACTCTTCAGCTTTTGCATGCCATTGCAGTTGTTGAGGCAGCAGCGAAGCAGGGCACGCTTCTGCACATTGGCTACAGCGAATACATTCCATCTCATACTGGTGCGGAGAGATCTCACGACGAGTCGGAGCAAGGATACAGTTTGCTGTCTTGGTAATCGGCACTTGGGAGTGAGGAAGGGTAAAGCCCATCATTGGCCCACCCATAATTAAACGCTGTAACTTCTTATCTGCTTTATAGCCAAACTCATCCAACAGTGCTTGTACTGGTGTCCCTAACAATGCCCAAACGTTGCGTGGTTGTTTGAAGGTTTTACCAGTGAGAGTCACGATGCGCTTTATCATCGGTTCACCGTCGATGACTGCGCGTTTTATAGCGTAAAGAGAACCAACATTCTGAACCAAAATACCAATATCGGCTGGAATCGCGCCACTTGGTACTTCTTTATTGGTTAAAATTTTGATCAGCTGTTTTTCACCGCCAGAAGGGTATTTAGTCGGGATAACGCGAATAACGATATCTTTGTTTATAGCCGCAGCTTCTAGCGCTTTGATTGCTTCTGGCTTGTTGTCTTCAATGCCAATAATCGTGAGCTTTGGTGTCAGGATATGTTCGACAATTTCGATACCTTGAATAAGCTCTTCGGCATGTTCTTGCATGAGCTTGTCATCAGACGTGATGTATGGCTCGCACTCTGCTGCATTAACGATAAGAATCTCGGTACGAGCAAAACCTGATTGGATTTTTTTTGCAGTAGGGAAGCCTGCGCCACCCATACCAGAAATACCAGCGAGACGAATAATATCAATCAGTGCGTCAGGGGTTTCTTGTTGGTAATCTGCGACGGGGTTTCTTTCACACCATGCATCTTTCCCATCAGGCGTGATGACTGCGCACAACTCACTTAACCCAGAAGGGTGCGCGACAGTTCGTGGCTCAATCGCGGTGAGCGTACCTGATGTTGGAGCATGCACTGGAACCGTAAAGCCGGTCTCCGATTGCGTTAATGGCTGACCTTTTAATACGTAGTCACCTTCGGCAACCAGTAGGTTACCCGCTTTACCAATGTGCTGTTTTAGCGGCAATACAATTTCTGACGGGATAGCCGCATGAGCGAGTTCAGTTTTGTTGGACTGCTTTTTATTTTCTGCCGGATGCACACCACCTGGGAAATCCCAAAGCGCGCCTGTACGAATTTGTTCAATCAAAGACAACATGTGAAACCTTACTTAATTGAATCTTTCACGTTCGCTGCATTGTCGGCAGCATCCGTAATGTTAAGTACTGGAATGGAGTGAAGTTGCCACTTCCAGCTTTCTGTGGTCGTTGCCACAGGAATCATTTCAATACAATCAGTCGGACATGGGGCAACACACAAGTCACAGCCCGTACATTCGTCTTTGATTACGGTATGGACCGCCTTTGTTCCGCCTACAATTGCATCCACCGGACACGCCTGAATACACTTAGTGCAGCCAATACACATGTCTTCATGAATAAACGCAACGGTTGGAATTTTGCTGTCGAGATCGTGCGCAGATTCTTCTGGCTCAACACCCATTAAGTCGGCGAGCTTTTCGATTGTTGCCTGGCCTCCAGGGGGACATTTGTTGATGTGGTCGCCATTTGCAATTGCTTCAGCATAAGGACGGCAACCAGGGTAGCCACATTGACCGCATTGAGTTTGCGGTAAAATGGCGTCGATTTGATCCACAATAGGGTCCGCTTCAACTTTAAAGCGAATAGAAGCAAAACCAAGTATCGCGCCGAAAATCGCAGCCAGAACCGCTAACGCGATAATCGCAATTAAAATCGTACTCATCGCTTACTTCACCAAACCTGTAAAGCCCATAAAGGCGAGTGACATTAAACCTGCTGTAATCATTGCTATTGATGCACCTTTAAAAGGTACAGGAACGTCGGCGGCGGCTATGCGCTCTCGCATGGATGCAAAAAGTATCAACACCAATGAGAAACCAACAGCGGCGCCGAAGCCGTAGATGATCGATTCAATAAAGTTATGGTTTTCATTAATGTTAAGAAGTGCCACGCCCAATACTGCGCAGTTTGTTGTGATCAGCGGTAAGAAAATGCCAAGCAAGCGATAAAGCGTCGGGCTGGTTTTGTGCACAACCATTTCGGTGAACTGCACCACAACGGCTATCACCAAAATAAAACTCATGGTTCGAAGGTACTCAATACCTAGTGGACGAAGGATGTAGCTTTCCACTAAATACGCACACACTGACGCGAGCGTTAGCACAAAAGTTGTCGCTAAGCCCATACCTATTGCTGTTTCCAGTTTTTTGGACACACCCATGAAAGGACATAGGCCCAAAAACTTCACCAGTACAAAGTTGTTCACCAGCACAGTGCCGACCAACAACAAAACATATTCGGTCATAGTTATTACGTTCTTAAAATCCGATCTTGATATTATCGTGTTTTGTGACACCAATAACAACCAGTGAACGATGTGGTTTTACATACACGATGGAAAAATAGTCGTCTATTTGATCTATTTTGATGAATCAATAAGAAATTGAATCGTTTGCTGAATGTATTGTTAGCGAGAGGATACTACCTATTAATTTTCATCTAATGTGTGATTTTAAAAAAAGCCCGCCTCTCCCAGGTAGAAAAGAGAGGCGGGCAATGTATATTTACAAGCTAATTATTTAAACTTTCTGAGTGCTTGATGGACTGTGTTTATATCTTACTCGTGAAGGTACGAGTGATGACGTCTTGCTGTTGCTCTGTCGTTAGAGAGTTAAAACGTACCGCATAACCAGACACTCGAATCGTCAACTGAGGGTATTTCTCTGGATGTTCAACCGCATCCAATAACATCTCTCGGTCTAGAACGTTGACGTTAAGGTGTTGACCACCTTCAATCGCAATGCCCTCGTTGCTTGCTTCGTGATGGAAGTAACCATCCATTAGCGCAGCTAGGTTCTTCTTCTGACTCAAGTCATCTTTACCCAATGCGTTAGGCACAATTGAGAAAGTGTAAGAAATACCATCTTTAGCGTAAGCGAACGGTAATTTAGAAACCGATGCCAGAGACGCAACCGCCCCTTTTTCATCACGACCGTGCATTGGGTTTGCACCCGGTCCAAAAGGCATACCTGCGCGACGGCCATCTGGTGTATTACCCGTTTTTTTACCGTAAACCACGTTAGATGTGATTGTTAAAATCGATTGAGTTGGCACTGCTTCGCGGTAGGTGTGCATCTTCTGAATTTTCTTCATGAAGCGCTCAACTAGATCACAAGCGATGTCATCAACACGGGCATCGTTGTTACCAAATTTTGGATAATCACCTTCGATTTTAAAATCAACGGCGATGCCATCTTCATCACGAACGGGTTTCACGGTTGCGTATTTAATTGCTGCTAAAGAGTCTGCAACAACAGACAGACCTGCAATACCACACGCCATCGTGCGGTGCACGTCGCGATCCATCAATGCCATCAGTGATGCTTCGTAGCTGTAACGGTCATGCGAATAATGGATGATGTTCAACGCTGTGACGTATTGCGTTGCTAGCCACTCCAACATATTGTCGAAACGAGGCATCAAAGCGTCAAAGTCGAGAATTTCATCTTGAACTTTGTCCACTACCGGACCCACTTGCGCTTTCGATTTTTCATCGATACCACCATTGATGGTGTAAAGCAGTGCTTTTGCAAGGTTGGCACGTGCACCAAAGAATTGCATGTGCTGACCAACAACCTGCGGGCTCACACAACAGGCAATCGCGTAGTCGTCATTGTCGAAATCAGGACGCATTAGATCGTCGTTTTCGTATTGAACCGAAGAGGTATCAATCGACACTTTTGCAGCATATTGTTTGAACGCTTCAGGCAATTGCTCTGACCAAAGAATCGTCATATTTGGTTCAGGAGCAGGGCCCATAGTATGTAGCGTATGTAAGTATCGGAATGTCGTTTTAGATACTAGTGTACGGCCATCAACACCCATACCTGCCATGGCTTCGGTTGCCCAGATTGGGTCGCCAGAAAACAATGAATCGTATTCTGGTGTGCGTAGGAAGCGAACCATGCGTAGCTTCATGATGAAGTGGTCAATCATTTCTTGCGCTTGTGATTCATCAATCAAATCGTTTGCGATATCGCGCTCTAGATAGACGTCTAGGAAAGTCGAAGTACGGCCCAGTGACATTGCTGCGCCGTTTTGCGATTTAACCGCCGCTAGGTAGCCAAAGTAGGTAAATTGGATCGCTTCTTGTGCTGTTTTTGCAGGTAGCGACATATCAATGCCGTATTTCAGACCCATTTGACGAATGTCTTCAAGTGCTTGAACTTGATCGGCTATTTCTTCGCGAAGACGAAGTGTTTTCTCAAGATCGTTGCCTTGTTCTAAGAACGTTTGTGTTGAATTGTATTGTTCTTTTTTGTCTGCTTTTAAGAAGTCGATACCGTATAGGGCGAGACGGCGATAGTCACCAATGATACGACCACGGCCATAAGCATCAGGAAGGCCCGTGATGATGCCGGATTTACGACAGGCTAGAATTTCTTTGGTGTAAAGGTCGAAACACGCTTTGTTGTGAGTTTTACGGTATTCAGTGAAGATTTTTTCAACCGTTGGATCCAATTCGCGGCCATAAACTTCGCACGAGTTTTTTACCATGCGAATCCCGCCATTGGCGATGATTGCACGTTTTAGCGGTTGATCAGTTTGTAAGCCAACGATCTTTTCCAGATCTTTGTTGATGTAGCCTGCATCGTGGGAAGTGATTGTTGAGGGCAAGTCTGTGTCAAAATCAATAGGGGCGTGTGTGCGGCTTTCTTGTTTTATGCCTTCAAGCACTTGGTTCCATAATGCTGAAGTGGATTTGCTAACCTCGGCTAAGAAAGACTCGTCTCCCTCATAGGGTGTATAGTTTTTTTGGATGAAGTCACGAGTGTTGACAGAGTTTTGCCATTCACCAGCAGTAAATCCAGCCCATGCATCTAGCATGTCAGTTGTCGGAATAGTCATAAGTAAATCCCTAAGTTATTGATAATTAGAATGGAGGCGACGAGTAGGACGGAACCATTCTTAACCCTTTTAATCGTATGGATTTATTTGGTATGAGTAAAATGAATGCTTTTCATTTTTTCAATGATTAAATTGCATTAATAATAGATTCAATTGGTTATGATTGTTTTTTGCTAGAAAAGAGACAGAATTAAATGTGTGGTACTGTGAGAACACTATCTATGACAATGTTATGAGTTCTGTAATTTGAACTTATTTCGGTGTGATTTTATGACGCCTAGATTGGCTTAGATTTCATGGCGATTAAGATACAAAAAAGCCGTGTCTTGCGACACGGCTTTTCTATAATCTGGCTCCTCCTGCTGGGCTCGAACCAGCGACCTGCGGATTAACAGTCCGTCGCTCTACCAACTGAGCTAAGGAGGAATTGCTTTGCTTGAAAGCGGGAAGAATCTTACCGAGCACTCAAACTACTGTCAACAGTAAAAAAATACATTTTTAGAAAAAAATATTGAGTTAAGGGCTTTACTTTTCTGTATGGCTTGCCAGTAAAGGCTCGAGGTTAGTTATCCACTAAATTTGTGGATAAGTATGTTGATGAGATCTGGGTAAAGAAAATTGATATGCAACTAAGTTTTTACTTAATGAATCTTTAGTCAGAGTTATGCGTAAAATAACCAAATAAAACAGAGGTTTATCGATGTTAATCAAAAGGTATTCAAAGTGGATAAAAATCAATCTTTTGGGGATAAGAAAGTTTTAAGCTAATTTTTGGGGAAAAGTTGTGGAAACTATAATGTGAAGAATGTGTGTAGCTCTTCAACTAGGGCGAAGTACTATATCAGAGTCACTTTTGTATGGCTATAGCATTCTAGACAAACAAGAAAATTTATTAACAATGATGGTTAAATTCTCGATAGACGTAGATTTCATTAGCTAAGGTGTATATATATACAGCCAAAGCGCAGTAAAATTGAGGAAGGGTATGAGTAAAGTCTATGAATTGGTCTCCGATTATCAGCCGTCGGGCGATCAACCAGGAGCGATCAATCAGTTGCTTGAGGGGCTCGATGCTGGGCTAGCACATCAAACCTTGTTGGGGGTCACAGGCTCAGGTAAAACCTTCACACTAGCGAATGTGATTGCTCAAGCCCAACGACCTGCAATATTACTTGCGCCAAACAAAACGCTTGCTGCTCAGTTATATGGTGAGATGAAGTCATTCTTTCCTAATAATGCGGTTGAGTATTTTGTTTCTTACTACGATTACTACCAACCTGAAGCGTACGTTCCGACCACGGATACCTTTATAGAGAAAGACGCTTCAGTTAACGCGCATATAGAACAAATGCGTTTGTCTGCTACAAAAGCACTACTAGAACGTAAAGATGCCATTATTGTTGCATCGGTATCGGCTATCTATGGCTTGGGTGATCCTGAATCGTATCTACAAATGATGCTGCACCTACGTCGCGGTGATGTGATTGACCAGCGCGATATGCTACGCCGTCTTGCAGAGCTGCAATACTCACGCAATGACGTTGCATTTGAGCGTGGCCAATTCCGTGTTCGAGGTGAAGTGATTGACATCTTCCCAGCCGAATCAGACCAAGACGCTGTGCGCGTTGAGATGTTTGACGATGAGGTGGATTGCATCAGTGTGTTCGATCCATTGACAGGCGTGGTGAAACAACGAGACTTGCCGCGCTATACCATCTATCCCAAGACGCACTATGTCACGCCAAGAGATCGCATTCTTGAAGCGATTGAAAATATTAAAGTCGAACTAGAAGTGCGCAAAAAGCAGCTTCTAGATAACAACAAGCTACTGGAAGAGCAGCGAATTAGCCAGCGCACTCAATTCGATATCGAAATGATGAATGAGTTGGGCTTTTGCTCCGGTATCGAAAACTATTCTCGTTATCTCAGTGGACGCTCGGAAGGTGAGCCGCCACCAACCCTGTTTGACTACTTACCTCATGATGGCTTGTTGATCATCGATGAATCTCACGTGACAGTACCGCAGATAGGTGCCATGTATAAAGGCGACCGTTCGCGTAAAGAAACGCTGGTGGAGTTTGGTTTCCGGTTACCTTCAGCTTTGGATAATCGTCCACTGAAGTTTGAGGAGTTTGAAGCACTAGCGCCACAAACGATTTTCGTCTCTGCTACGCCCGGAAATTACGAACTAGAAAAATCGGCGGGTGATGTGGCGGATCAAGTCGTTCGTCCTACAGGCTTGCTTGACCCTGAGTTGGAAGTTCGCCCAGTAGCGACCCAAGTCGACGACCTATTGTCTGAGATCCGTATTCGCGCTGCTAAAGATGAACGAGTTCTGGTTACAACACTGACCAAACGAATGGCTGAAGATCTCACCGAATACCTTCACGAACATGATGTTAAGGTACGTTATTTACACTCAGACATTGATACTGTTGAGCGTGTGGAAATTATCCGTGACCTTCGTCTTGGGGAATTTGACGTGCTGGTGGGAATAAACTTATTGAGAGAGGGCCTGGATATGCCAGAGGTCTCGTTAGTTGCAATTTTGGATGCGGATAAAGAGGGCTTCTTGCGGTCTGAACGCTCACTCATTCAGACCATTGGTCGTGCTGCACGAAACATCGAAGGTAAGGCGATTTTATACGCTGACCGAATCACCAACTCAATGAAAAAGGCGATGGATGAAACTAACCGTCGTCGCGAGAAGCAGGAAGCGTACAACGAAGAAATGGGTATTTCGCCACAAGCGCTCAAACGAAATATCAAAGACATCATGGAACTTGGCGATATCACTAAGTCTAAACGCCAGCGTAACACTAAACAGGTACCATTATCGAAAGTGGCGGAGCCTTCGCAAACTTACGAGGCACTGTCCCCTCAGCAGCTAGAAAAAGAAATCAGTCGACTGGAGGCAGCGATGTATCAGCATGCGCAAGATTTAGAATTTGAGTTAGCGGCACAAAAGCGTGACGAGATTGAAAAACTACGAGCGCAGTTCATCGCAAATAGTTGAACAAACTTACCGATTTAACTATCCAAGCATTTTAGGTCGCTTGTAAAAAAAAAGAAGCCAATAGGCAGTCGGGTCTATTGGCTTGTTTTGTGAACATATCGTTCACTAACAACGTCAGTTGGCTAGGTGACCCGAGGGGTCACTATCGTTACAGCATGGTTTGTGCCACTTTTTAAATAATTGATATTATTTTTGAATTTTTTCCTTTGCCCATAATTTAGCTAATGTTATTTGCAAAATGCAAAGCGTAATGCGATTATTGTTTAAAACACAACAAAATAATAGCTAGGTTATGCAACAAAAACCCGAAGGCCCAAAGTCTCGTTACCTTTTAATGGTCGAGGACACCGCATCTGTTGCGGCTCTGTACCGCTCATACCTGACACCGCTTGGCATAGATATCAATATTGTCGGCACAGGTAGGGATGCCATTGAGAGCCTAAATCATCGAATTCCAGATCTTATTTTACTCGATCTCCGTCTGCCAGATATGACGGGGATGGACGTTTTACATGCCGTTAAAAAGAGTCATCCCGACGTACCTATAATTTTTATGACCGCTCACGGTTCTATCGATACCGCTGTCGAGGCCATGCGTCATGGCTCACAAGACTTTCTAATTAAACCGTGTGAAGCGGACCGTTTACGTGTCACGGTTAACAATGCAATTCGTAAAGCGACCAAGCTAAAAAATGAAGCCGATAATCCAGGCAATCAGAGCTATCAGGGGTTTATCGGCAGTAGCCAAACCATGCAGCAGGTTTACCGTACGATAGATTCAGCGGCGAGCAGTAAAGCGAGTATTTTTATCACAGGTGAAAGTGGTACTGGTAAAGAGGTATGTGCCGAGGCTATTCACGCAGCAAGTAAACGTGGTGACAAACCTTTTATTGCAATTAACTGTGCTGCAATTCCAAAAGATTTGATTGAGAGTGAACTGTTTGGTCACGTAAAAGGGGCCTTTACTGGCGCTGCGAATGATCGTCAAGGGGCAGCTGAGTTAGCGGATGGCGGCACACTTTTTCTAGATGAGCTTTGTGAGATGGACTTGGATTTACAAACCAAGTTGCTACGATTTATTCAAACGGGCACATTCCAAAAAGTGGGTTCCTCAAAAATGAAGAGCGTGGATGTGCGCTTTGTTTGTGCCACTAACCGTGATCCCTGGAAAGAGGTACAAGAAGGTCGATTCCGTGAAGATTTGTACTATCGTTTGTATGTCATTCCTTTGCATTTACCGCCTTTACGCGAACGAGGCGAAGATGTTATTGAAATTGCATACTCACTGCTAGGTTACATGTCACACGAAGAAGGAAAAAGCTTCATACGTTTTGCGCCTGATGTCATCGAGCGATTCAACAGCTATGAGTGGCCGGGTAACGTTCGTCAGTTACAAAACGTGCTACGCAATATCGTTGTTCTAAACAACGGTAAAGAGATTACGTTGGACATGTTACCGCCACCGTTGAATCAACCGCTTGACCGTCCGTCGTCTGTGGCTAAATTAATTGAGCCGAAAGCGATGACCGCATCTGAGATTATGCCATTATGGATGACGGAAAAAATGGCAATCGAGCAAGCGATTGAAGCATGTGATGGCAATATTCCTCGAGCGGCGGGATACCTTGATGTCAGTCCGTCGACGATTTACCGCAAGTTACAGGCATGGAACGGCAAGGAAGAGCGGCAAAAAGTATGAGTGTAAATGTATTAAATCAGCAAAAAATAGATGAACTGTCGATGGAAATTGGCAGTGACAACGTACCTGTACTGTTCGATATCTTCCTAGGAGAAATGGATACCTATATCGAGAACTTATCCCAACTGCAGGGGGCAGAGCGATTAGCTTACTCAAAAGAAATCAGCCACGCGTTGAAAAGTAGTGCTGCGAGCTTTGGGGCAGATCGCCTTTGTGAACTGGCGATGTCCATAGACAAAAAAGCGAAAGCCGGTGAGTTGAGTGCGGAGTCTGAGGAGTTAGAGGTTATGTTCGATCTTTTGCACGAAACTCGAGATGCTTATCGCTCTTGGCGACAGTAACTATTTATTCCTATTAACCATTTTTTCTTAGTAAACATCTGTTCTTACTGGATGCCTGAACTAAAACCCTTCGATGACAGAAGGGTTTTCATTATCAATAAACACCTTAAAAGAGGGCGCTAGCCAGGTAACGTGCTCTTAAATAGAAAGTTGTAGCTGATTTTCAATCGCTAGTTTGAGCTTGTTTCTATCGTGACGCCAGTCTCGGTTAGAGGAGGCGAGTGACTCCGTCACTACATTCCATTGACTTAAGACGTCTTGCTCGGTTTTCTCTGCTAGAACCACGTCTATTTTTCTTCCTTGACAGGCACGTTCACACCATTCTAATTTTTGAGCCATCGTCATTCGTCCCGCTGGGCCGTATTCTGGACTCAGGTTAGCAACAAAAATGACTTTTGCTTTTGTGTTTGCTGCAATCGCTTTGCCGAGTTCAGGCAGCAATAAAGGAGGCATGATACTAGTTAAAAAACTGCCAGGGCCAAGAATAATCGCGTCCGCTTCCGCCAAAGCTGTGATGGCTTCTTTGGTAGCAGGCACTTCTGGTGAAAGATCCAAACGTCGCAAGTCTGCTTTCATTTCGTCGACATTTGTTTCTCCCGTAACCCACTTCCCATCTACGGATAACGCGGAAAGATCCGAAGGGTGTTCGGACATAGGAAGGATGTTAACGTCGACTTTTAACATATTGCGAATCAGATTAATGGCATCTAAAGGTCTGACCGATAAGTTATCGAGTGCAGTAAGCATCAAATTACCAAGATTATGACCATCAAGTTCGCCAGTGCCTTTGAAGCGATATTCAAACATCATAGAACTGATCGAAGGCTCTGTAATGAGCTGATTAATACAGTTACGTGTGTCTCCCCAAGCGATTCCTCCTTGGCAGTGACGAATTCTTCCTGTTGAACCACCATTGTCAGTCGTGGCAACAATCCCAGTTGCATTGCTGCCAAAATCTCGTAATGCGGCCAGCATTCGACCTAAGCCATGACCACCGCCAACAGCGACCACTTTTTTATCTGTGTAGATATTCATTATGTTCTTCTAATAATCTAATAAAAAACGGCTACAATTTATCTTAAGGAGTGTCTTAAAGGTACTCACTTAGCGGTAAATTGTGTCTCTAGAGAGTTTTTTATCACTCAAGTCTGGATTCCATTACAAATATTAAGTATTTTACACCGCAAAGCTATCAGAGATTTCATATCTCTGGTTGCCATAACTCCGAGCTCACTATTGCTAAGTCCTTGGATAAGCGTTTTGAGCCAGTGGCATACTGTCACAAGGGCATGATTGGAAATGGCCATGCCTCCCGTGTTTGGAAAGGTGTTCCGTGGCGCAACAATTCGAAGACAAATTTCATCGTAAGTTTTATTACTTGCGTCTGTCTGTGACCGACGTATGTAATTTCAAATGTACCTATTGCCTTCCTGATGGCTATAAGCCTTCGGGCAATAAAAACTCGTCTTTTTTATCTCTCCCTGAAATCAAACGGGTCGTAAAAGCATTCGCTGATTGTGGCACGTCAAAAGTGCGCATCACTGGTGGTGAGCCTAGCTTACGCAAAGATTTTACCGACATTATCCATTCAGTAGCGGCGACGCCTGGCATTCAAAAAGTTGCAACGACAACCAATGGCTATCGCATGGCAAAACAAGTCGCAGATTGGCGTGAAGCGGGTTTAACCCACATTAATGTCAGTGTGGATAGCCTTGACCCGCGTATGTTTCATCAAATCACAGGTGAAAATAAGTTTACTGAAGTCATGAATGGTATCGAACGTGCGTTCGAGGTCGGTTATGAGCAAGTAAAAGTTAATGTGGTGTTGATGAAAGATCTGAACCATCACGAGCTGCCAGCGTTTCTTAACTGGATAAAAGATCGTCCAATCCAACTGCGTTTCATTGAGTTGATGCAAACGGGTGAGATGGATGAGCTATTTAATAAGCACCATGTATCCGGAGTGGCAATTCGTAACCAGCTAATTGCAAATGGTTGGTTGCTGAAAGTGCGCTCGCATAATGATGGTCCTGCGCAAGTATTTGTTCATCCTGATTACAAGGGTGAAATAGGTCTTATCATGCCTTATGAAAAAGACTTTTGTGAAAGCTGCAACCGACTGCGCGTTTCGGCGATGGGTAAGCTGCACCTATGTCTGTTTGGAGACCACGGTGTAGAATTGCGTGATCTTTTGGAACGTGATGAGCAAGAGAGTGAGCTTATTGAACGTATCCAGGCGCAGTTACAAACCAAGTCGGTAAGCCATTTCTTGCATGATGGCAATACTGGTATGACGCCACACCTCGCGTCTATCGGCGGCTAACTTCATTCAATTTTTAGAGCGAGTTCACTGATAAGCTGGCTCTAACTTTTTCCGAATCGATACCAAGCGTATCAAAGCTAATTAAGAGAATAGGTGAACAAATGGGTCACGCTGAAAGCAAATTCCAACCTGCAAATATTGCCGTTCTAACGGTATCTGACACTCGTACTGAAGAAAACGATACCTCTGGTCGTTACCTTGCTGAACATGCTCAAGAAGCGGGTCACAACGTAGTAGACAAGCAAATTGTTATTGATGACATGTACAAGATCCGCGCGATTGTTTCTCAATGGATTGCTGATGAAAGCGTACAAGCGATCATGATTACTGGCGGTACAGGTTTCACCTCACGTGATAGCACGCCAGAAGCACTTAAGCCTCTATTTGATAAAGAAGTTGAAGGTTTTGGTGAGTTGTTCCGTATGGTGTCGTACGAAGAGATCGGTACGTCTACGATTCAGTCTCGTGCGATTGCTGGTTTTGCTAACCACACCGTGATCTTCGCAATGCCAGGTTCAACTGGTGCGTGCCGCACAGGCTGGACAAAAATTATTAAACAGCAGTTGGATGCAAGTCATCGCCCTTGTAACTTCATGCCACACCTATCTGTATAACCTTTCCTAAAAGCGAAGGAAAAACAATGACCCAATTTACACATATCAATGCTTCTGGCGAAGCAAACATGGTTGACGTGTCAGCAAAAACGGAGACGGTTCGTGAAGCTCGTGCTGAAGCATTTGTTCACATGGCCCCAGAAACACTTCAACTGATTGTCTCTGGCCAGCACCATAAAGGTGATGTATTTGCGACGGCTCGTATTGCTGGTATTCAAGCTGCGAAGAAAACCTGGGATTTGATTCCACTTTGTCATCCGCTACTACTCTCTAAAGTTGAAGTTCAACTGGAAGCTATCGAAACAGAAAACAAAGTTCGCATCGAATCAGTATGTAAACTTGCGGGTAAAACTGGTGTGGAAATGGAAGCGCTCACGGCAGCTTCCGTTGCTGCTCTAACGATTTACGATATGTGTAAAGCAGTACAAAAAGACATGGTCATTGGTCAAGTTCGTCTACTAGAGAAAACGGGTGGTAAATCTGGTCACTTTAAGGTGGAATCATGATTAAAGTACTTTTCTTTGCTCAAACTCGCGAGCTGATTGGCATCGACAGTGTCGAGTTAGACGGGCCGTTTGAAACGGTTGAATCAATTCGTGCACATCTAGTGGAAGAAGGCACTAAGAAAGATGGCAAGTGGGATTTAGCGCTCGAGCCAGGAAAGCTACTTGCTGCAGTGAACCAATCCATCGTCCCTTTGGATACACAAGTAAAAGCAGGTGACGAAGTTGCGTTTTTCCCGCCGGTAACTGGGGGTTAAGATGGATTCTCGTGTATCTGTGCAAATTGAAGACTTTTCGGTTGAGCAAGAATATCAACGTCTATCTGAAGGGACGGCTGCCGGCGCTGTCGTTACATTCGTTGGTAAAGTTCGAGATATGAACCTTGGGGATAATGTCATTGGTTTACATCTAGAGCACTATCCGGGGATGACAGAGAAGAGCTTGAGCGACATTTGTGATCAAGCTGAGTCTCGCTGGCCACTATTAGGTGTACGCGTGATTCATCGCGTCGGAGACATGGATAGCGGTGATCAAATTGTATTTGTGGGCGTTTCCAGTGCGCACCGCGGCGCGGCATTTGATGCGTGCGAGTTCATCATGGATTATCTGAAAACCCAAGCTCCATTTTGGAAAAAAGAGCGTACGACGAATGAAGATCGTTGGGTTGAGTCGCGCGACACCGATCATCAAGCTGCACAGCGTTGGGAAAAATAGAACTAACCCGCATTCTAGTGAAAAAAGCTAAGTGCTAATGGTACTTAGCTTTTTTTGTATTTATCTTCATTGTATTGCTCACTTTGTTTCAATATTTCCTATCTTTTGTCTGGTGATATTCTTCACAATAAAAGTTTTTTGCCCAATATATAAACAATTATTTGTTAGACTTGATTTGTCATAAATGTTAAATGATGTGTAAATATCTAGCATAAGATGCTAGTAAATGGTTTAAACTCAGATTAATCGAAAGTTTCGCCTGTTAAATGTCGCTTCTGGTCTTTATTTGGCTGGTGAATGCTTTGGGGTTAGAGTTTACTGCTAGATATGTGTGGTTTAGTCAGCATTATTGGTTTTTTTGCTACATTTTTATGGCAAATTACTTCAATGATTGCTAATGTGTGCCGCAGTCTTTGTAAGGTTTTAGACTTTTGTGCTCAGAAAGTGCACTAAAAAAATCTAAAACTCTGACCGTTCCAGGCCCTTACAAAGAAGTCATGGATGCTAACGAAAAAATTTGGAGTTTTACGCATGTATAAGAATAAAATCACGCGCGCTTTATTTATTGGTGCTGGTCTTTCTCTCGCTCTAGCTGGTTGTGGTGAAAAGCCTGCGGAGAAACAAGCTGCTGAGCCTGCTCCGGCTCCAGCCCCTGAAGCTAAATCTGATTCTAAAGAGCCAAAACTTGCTGCTGTTCAAGAATTGGTGCGTGGTAACGGTACAGAAGTTGCGACAATAGACCCTCATAAATCTCAAGGTGTTCCAGAATCCCACGTGATTCGCGATCTTCTTGAAGGCCTTGTAAACCAAGATGCGGACGGTAACACTATCCCTGGTGTTGCAGAATCTTGGGAAACTGAAGACAACAAAACATACACTTTCCACTTACGTGAAGACGCAAAATGGTCAAACGGTGATCCTGTCACTGCAGGTGATTTCGTTTACAGCTTCCAACGCGCAGTCGATCCAGCAACCGCCTCTCCATATGCTTGGTACATGGAATACACCAAGATGAAGAACGCAAAAGACATTGTTGCGGGTAAAAAAGATAAGAGCGAGTTAGGTGTTAAAGCGGTTGACGATCACACGTTAGTGGTTGAGTTAGATACTGCAGTACCATATTTTGTAATGATGATGGGCCACACGACAGTGAAACCTGTTCATCAAGCAACTGTTGAAAAGTTCGGCGATCAATGGACGAAGCCAGAGAACTTTGTAGGTAACGGTGCTTATGTTGTTGACAACTGGGTTGTAAACGAGCGTTTGGTTCTAAAACGTAACGAACAGTACTGGGACAACGAAAACACGACGCTTGACCAGGTTACTTTCCTACCAATCGAGAACCAAGTAGCGGAAATGAACCGCTTCCTAGCGGGTGAAATCGACTTCACGAACGAGCTGCCTACAGAGCACTTCAAGCGTCTGAAGAAAGAGCACCCACAAGAAGTGTCGGTAACCGGTAACTTATGTACTTACTACTACATCTTCAATACGAAGAAAAAGCCGTTTGATGATGTTCGTGTGCGTAAAGCGATTTCTTATGCGATTGACCGTAACATTGTGACCGATGCGATTTTAGGTCAAGGTCAAAAGCCAGCTTACTTCCTAACACCTGAAATTACGGCAGGTTTCAACCCAGAAATTCCTGCATACGGCAAAATGACGCAAGAAGAGCGTAACGCAGAAGCTGCGCGTCTATTGGAAGAAGCGGGTTACGGCGCAGACAACCCTCTTGAATTTAACCTTCTATACAATACATCAGAGAACCACAAGAAACTTGCGGTTGCACTGGGTTCAATGTGGAAGAAGACACTTGGTCTAGACGTTACGCTAGAAAACCAAGAGTGGAAAACTTACCTATCTACCAAAGATTCTGGCAACTTTGAGGTTGCTCGTGCAGGTTGGTGTGGCGACTACAACGAAGCTTCATCTTTCCTAACGCTGATGATGAGTAATAACACTACTGGTGGTATTCACTACGACAGCAAAGAGTACGATGCGATCATGAACAAAGCATTTGCTTCAACTTCTGACGAAGAGCGCCAAGCACTTTACCTAGAAGCAGAGAAGTTGATGGCAAAAGATATGCCAATCGCACCTATCTACCAGTACGTGAAATCACGTCTACTATCACCGAAAGTTGGTGGCTTCCCAGTAAATAACGCGGAAGACAAGATTTACTCTAAAGATCTCTACATCACAGAGTAATTCGTAACTCGATAGAACTATAAAAATGAGGCCCTACATGTGAGAAATTGCATGTAGCGCCTATCTTTAGTCCAAAAGAATTGGACGACTTCTTTAATTTAACTGTCACAGACTGAAAGAGTGAGTTTATGCTTAAATTCATCGCAAAAAGGATATTTGAGGCGATCCCAACAATGTTGGTTTTGATCACCGTATCTTTCTTTCTTATGCGCTTTGCACCGGGAAACCCTTTCTCGACAGAGCGTCCATTGCCACCCGAAGTAATGGCAAATATCGAAGCTAAATATGGCTTGGATAAACCTGTATTTGAACAATACACCACGTATTTGACCAATGTTATCCAAGGCGATTTCGGACCGTCATTTAAATACCTTGATTACTCAGTAAACGAGCTGATCGCGGTTGCCTTACCTGTTTCGGCTAAAGTGGGCTTCATCGCCTTTATCTTTACTTTGATAATGGGGGTTACCGTCGGTACCATTGCTGCGCTCAAGCAAAATACTTGGATTGATTACACCATTATGTCGACTGCGATGCTTGGTGTCGTAATGCCATCCTTCGTATTAGCGCCTGCGCTTATCTACATATTCTCGCTTCACTGGAATATCTTCCCTGCGGGCGGTTGGCAAGATGGTAGCTGGCAGTATTTAGTGCTTCCTGTTATTGGTATGTCGCTACTGTATGTTGCTACCTTTGCTCGTATTACGCGTGGTTCGATGATCGAAACCCTAAACAGTAACTTTATTCGTACGGCACGTGCTAAAGGTCTAAGTTACCGTTATATCATTATCAAACACGCTCTTAAGCCGGCACTTCTCCCTGTTGTTTCTTACATGGGTCCAGCTTTCGTAGGTATCATCACCGGTTCCGTTGTTATCGAAACCATTTTTGGTCTGCCTGGTATTGGTAAACTATTCGTTAACGCTGCGTTTAACCGTGACTACTCGCTAGTAATGGGGGTAACCATTCTGATTGGTTTCCTATTCATTCTATTCAACGCGATTGTAGATATTTTACTTGCAATGATTGACCCGAAAATTCGCTACTAACAGGGACGTTTGGTTATGTTAACGAAAAAAGAAAACCTAGAAGCGATTGAGAAATTCTCCGAAAACTTGGAGATTGAAGGTCGCAGTCTTTGGCAAGATGCTCGTATCCGTTTCATGCGCAACAAAGCGGCGATGGTGAGCTTATTCCTTCTTGTTCTAATGACGTTGGCCGTTATTATCCTGCCAATGATCGCACCGTACACATTTGATGATACTGACTGGTACGCGATGCACGTTGCACCGAATGCTGACCATTGGTTTGGTACTGACAGCTTAGGCCGTGATTTATACGTGCGTACGCTAATTGGAGGTCGTATTTCGTTGATGGTAGGTGTTATGGGTGCATTTGTAGCGGTACTGATTGGTACGCTCTACGGCGCAGCATCTGGTTTCATCGGCGGTAAAGTTGACCGCGTAATGATGCGTATTCTAGAAATTTTATACGCGGTACCGTTTATGTTCCTGGTGATTGTACTGGTAACATTCTTCGGTCGTAACATCATGCTGATCTTCGTTGCGATTGGTGCTATCGCATGGCTAGATATGGCGCGTATCGTACGTGGTCAGACTCTTAGTCTACGTAGCAAGGAGTTTATCGAAGCGGCACATGTGTGTGGTGTAAGCAACTGGAAAATCATTACTCGTCATATCGTACCTAACGTACTGGGTATTGTAGCGGTATACTCTACGCTGCTTATCCCAAGTATGATTCTAACGGAATCATTCCTATCATTCCTTGGTCTTGGTGTTCAGGAACCAATGACAAGTTGGGGCGCTCTTCTACAAGAAGGTGCACAGACAATGGAAGTAGCAATCTGGCAGCTGGCATTCCCAGCAGTGTTCATGGTTGTGACGCTATTCTGCTTCAACTACGTTGGTGACGGCCTGCGCGATGCGCTGGATCCAAAAGACAGATAATTAAAAGATAAGATTAAGGAAGCAATGATGAGCTTATTAGATGTCAAAGATCTGCGCGTCGAATTCACCACGCAAGATGGTATCGTAACCGCAGTAAACGATTTGAACTTCTCTCTCAACCAAGGCGAAACCTTAGGTATCGTTGGAGAGTCGGGATCAGGTAAATCTCAAACCGTATTCGCAATCATGGGCCTTTTGGCTAAGAACGGTATTATTTCTGGTAGCGCAAAGTTTGAAGGCAAAGAAATCCTAAACTTACCAGAAAAAGAACTGAACAAAGTGCGTGCGGAACAGATCGCAATGATCTTCCAAGACCCAATGACATCACTGAACCCTTACATGAAAGTGAGTGATCAGTTGATGGAAGTGCTTATGCTGCACAAAGGCATGGGCAAAGCGGAAGCATTTGAAGAATCAGTACGCATGCTGGAAGCGGTAAAAATCCCTGAAGCGCGTAAGCGTATCACGATGTACCCGCATGAGTTTTCAGGCGGTATGCGTCAGCGTGTAATGATCGCGATGGCGTTGTTATGTCGTCCTAAACTGCTTATTGCCGATGAGCCAACAACAGCACTTGATGTGACGGTACAAGCACAGATCATGGACTTGTTGAATGAGCTGAAATCTGAGTTCAACACAGCGATCATCATGATCACGCACGACCTTGGTGTGGTTGCAGGTTCGTGTGACAAGGTGCTGGTGATGTATGCAGGCCGTACTATGGAGTACGGTAACGTAAACGAAATTTTCTACAATCCAAGCCATCCTTATGCGGAGGGGCTGCTGAAGGCGATTCCTCGCCTCGATACTGAGGGTGAAATTCTGCCGACCATTCCTGGTAATCCACCAAACTTGCTTCGTCTACCGCCGGGCTGCCCTTATCAAGAGCGCTGTCACCGTGTGATGGATCGTTGTAAGCGCGAGGCGCCAATTCTGACACCATTTGGTGATGGTCGTCAGCGTGCATGTTTTTCTGAATGGGAGGCTTGGAACAAATGAACGCAGTAGACAAAAAACTAATTCTGAACATTTCTGAGCTGAAAGTTCACTTCAGCATTGCCTCAAAGTCGGCATGGCCGTGGTCAAAGCCTTCGAGCCTGAAAGCGGTAGATGGCGTGAATGTTCGACTATACGAAGGGGAAACGCTTGGTGTAGTAGGTGAATCAGGTTGTGGTAAATCGACGTTTGCTCGTGCCATCATTGGTCTGGTTGAAGCTACTGACGGCCAAGTAGTGTGGTTGGGTCAAGACCTTACTAAAATGAAAAGCGTTCAGCGCCGTGAGACGCGTAAAGAAATTCAGATGATTTTCCAAGACCCATTGGCATCGCTGAATCCGCGTATGACTGTTGGTGATATCATTGCTGAACCTCTTGAGACATTCTATCCAGAACTGTCTAAGCAGGAAGTGAAAGATCGCGTTAAAGAGATGATGGCGAAAGTTGGCCTATTACCTAACGTGATTAACCGTTACCCACACGAGTTCTCGGGTGGTCAGTGTCAGCGTATCGGGATAGCGCGTGCGCTTATCCTTAAGCCTAAGATGATCATTTGTGACGAGCCAGTATCGGCGCTTGATGTATCTATTCAAGCTCAGGTGGTTAACCTACTTAAAGAGATTCAAAAAGAGTTAGGGCTTTCTCTGGTATTCATTGCGCATGACTTGTCTGTCGTTAAACACATTTCAGATCGCGTTTTAGTTATGTATTTAGGTAATGCCGTGGAACTTGGCGAGGCCGAGGCTCTGTTTGCTGATCCTAAGCACCCATATACGCGTGCGCTGATGTCTGCGGTTCCGATCCCGGACCCGGATATTGAGCGCAATAAGAAAATCCAAATGCTAGAGGGTGATCTTCCTTCACCTATCAACCCACCGTCGGGTTGTGTATTCCGCACTCGTTGCCCACAAGCAACCGAAGAGTGTGCGAAGACAAAGCCAACCATTTTAGGTAATGACGTTCACGCGGTATCTTGTTTACACGTTAGTGTATAAATTCAGCCTGTGACGGGCTTAAGCGCGACACCTTCATCGGGTCGCGCTTTTTTTTATGTGTCTGATTTATACATTCGAATTTCTTGAACATGATGTCCTAAGTTCGATGATTCTCTGTTTGATAGGAAACGCTAATATAGACACAAACAGAACGAGAGGAGAGCAATCATGGGTAAGTTGGTTGAAGGTGTTTGGCAAGATGTCTGGTATGACACAAAATCAAATGGTGGCAAATTTGTGCGCGAAGATGCCGGATTCCGTAACTGGGTTAAAAACGACCCTGATGCGGAGTTTACACCAGAGTCCGGTCGATACCATTTGTATGTCTCTCTTGCTTGTCCGTGGGCACATCGAACCCTCATTTTCCGCAAGCTGAAAGGTTTAGAACCACATATTGATGTCACGGTCGTTTGCCCTGATATGCTCAGCCAAGGTTGGCAAATGGGGCTTCCTGAGCCATTGTTTGGTCACACGCGCATGTATCAAATTTACACGCAGGCCAAACCCGATTACACGGGCCGCGTAACCGTGCCTGTACTTTGGGATAAAAAGACCAATACTATTGTGTCAAACGAGTCGTCAGAGATCATTCGCATGTTCAATTCGGAATTCAATGCGTTAACAGGGAATCACGACGACTACTATCCAGATCATCTAAAACACGTTATTGATGAGTGGAACGATTTTGTTTATCCGAATGTCAACAACGGAGTGTATCGTTGTGGCTTCGCGACTACACAAGAGGCGTATGAAGAAGCGTTTGATTCTTTGTTTAATGCGTTAGATAAAATCGATGCTCACTTAGCGACGCATCGTTACTTAGCAGGGAACACAATTACTGAGGCTGATTGGCGTTTGTTTACGACTCTTATTCGTTTTGATGCGGTGTATGTGGGGCATTTCAAGTGTAACAAGCAGCGCATCGCAGACTACGAAAATATACAAGGCTACTTAAAAGAGTTGTATCAAGTTGAAGGCGTTGAAGACACGACGGATTTCTATCACATTAAACGCCACTACTACTTCAGCCACACTGGGATTAATCCGACGCAAGTTGTACCAAAAGGGCCTGATTTAGACCTAAATACTCCTCATGGAAGAGAAAGGATTGGCTAGTTTGCTGCTTCCATCGCAAATGAAAAAGTACTTAACGGTTAGCAATGCCGTTAAGTACTTTTGTGTCATCTAAATACCGGGAGTAGGAAGTTTACTTTTTCATTCATCGCCACCTTACTTAGCGCGTACGATGTCCATCACTAGCTTTCCGTCCACTTTTACAGGACCGTCCTCTTTAGCGCCGAGCGTATACTCAAACACACCAGTCTTCATGCCACCTTTCTCTCCGTGGACCATTAACATCAGCATATCGCCTGATTCTACTGGTTCCATCAAAATTGCATTTACGTTTTCATTCTTTCCCATTTTTAACGGAGCGTAGCCGATAACAGGACCAGGCTTCATTGATTCGTCTGTTCGGTGGACAACCATCCACCCATTGTCATCAGCATGAGCCATTTCAGCGGTCACCGTTCCTCCGGACATATCTTGATCGACGCCTTTAATACTCGGGGCGGAAAAGCTGAATGAAGAAAAACTAATCAGAAACGCAGCTAAACCAAACTTTATCAGTGATGTATTGATGAAATCCTTCATATATATTCCTTAGCAGTCAATGAGTTTGTGCATTGCAGTAGCTTTTACGTATTTCCTAGCAAAAAAGTTTAGCTAAAACGTAAATAATGTCGATAAATTGAACAGGGACCGTGCTGCTTTGGAGCCAATGCATTTTGGGGAGTGGGTCAATCGGTGTAAGAACAAGCACGAGCAATGTCGATTAGGTATGGAGGGCGATAGGGAGAAAAGCTTTGTGCACCAGTAATTATAGGTTGTGCAGTGATTGGTATAAAAAATAAATAAGTGTTCTGGCCAGCAATAGAAAAAGCCCTCGACGAATCGAGGGCTTTGTATCTATATCCAACTAGATGTAAGAAGCTATTATTTAGCTTCTTGGTCTGCTTGGATAGCTGTTAGAGCGATGGTGTACACGATGTCGTCTACTAGCGCGCCACGAGACAAGTCGTTTACAGGCTTACGCATACCTTGCAGCATTGGACCGATAGATACTAGGTCAGCTGAACGTTGTACCGCTTTGTAAGTTGTGTTACCCGTGTTTAGGTCTGGGAATACAAATACTGTCGCTTTACCTGCAACTGGAGAGTTTGGTGCTTTAGAAGCAGCAACGTTTTCCATAATAGCAGCGTCGTACTGTAGAGGACCGTCAATGATAAGATCAGGACGTTTCTCTTGAGCCAGTTTTGTTGCTTCACGTACTTTATCAACGTCTGCACCCTTACCAGATTCACCAGTAGAGTAAGAGATCATTGCAACGCGTGGTTCGATACCGAATGCTGCTGCAGAGTCGGCAGATTGGATAGCGATTTCAGCAAGCTGTTCAGCAGTTGGATCTGGGTTGATTGCACAGTCACCGTAAACCAGTACTTGATCAGGCAGAAGCATGAAGAATACTGAAGATACGATAGACGCATTTGGTGCCGTCTTGATGATTTGGAACGGAGGAACGATAGTGTTCGCCGTAGTGTGAACAGCACCAGAAACTAGGCCGTCAACTTCGTCGTTCTCAAGCATCATTGTGCCTAGGAATACTGAATCTTGTAGCTTCTCACGAGCCACAACTTCAGTCATGCCTTTCGCACCGCGCAACTCAACTAGGCGAGCAACGTAGTTTTCACGAACAGCATCTGCATCGATGATGGTTACACCAGTACCTAGCTCAACGCCTTGTTGAGCCGCTACGCGACGGATTTCATCTGGGTTACCTAGAAGTACACAGTCTGCAATGCCGCGTTCAGCACAGATTGCCGCTGCTTTAACTGTGCGTGGTTCGTCACCTTCTGGAAGAACGATACGCTTACCTGCTTTACGAGCAAGTTCAGTTAGCTGGTAACGGAACGCTGGTGGGCTTAGACGACGAGACTTCTGAGTGCCTTCAGTCATAGACTCGATCCAGTTACCGTCGATGTGGCCAGCAACGTGTTCGTTGATGAACTCGATACGCTCTTTATCGTCTGCAGGTACTTCGATGCTGAAGCTCTGTAGGTTTAGAGACGTTTGCCAAGTGTTACCTTGTGCTTTGAAGATAGGTAGACCAGTGTCGAATGCTGGTTTACATAGGCCTTCGATTTCGCTAGGGATATCGTAACCGCCAGTTAGCAGTACTGCACCAATATCCACACCGTTCATTGCAGCAAGAGAAGCAGCAACGATAACATCAGGACGGTCTGCAGAAGTAACAAGTAGAGAACCCGGTTTGAAGTGCTCAATCATGTTTGGCAGAGAACGTGCACAGAAAGTGATGCTCTTGATGCGACGAGTGTTGATGTCACCTTCGTTGATGATATCTGCTTTCAGGTGTTTAGCCATGTCGATTGCACGAGTCGCAATCAGATCAATGCTCCATGGCACACAACCTAGTACACGAATTGGAGAAGTGTTGAAAATTTCCATCACTTTCAATTCGTTTTGTTTCGCGCTGTCTGCATCGTCAAAGATTTCAGATAGGTCAGGGCGAGTACGGCCAGCTTCGTCAACAGGAGCGTTTAGCTTGTTGATGATAACACCAGAGATGTTTTTGTTTTTAGTGCCGCCGAAGTTAGAACATGCTACTTCGATACGCTCTTTCAGTTGCGCAGGGTTATCTGTACCTGGAGTCGCAACTAGCACGATTTCTGCACCAAGTGTTGCCGCGATTTCCGCGTTTACTTGGTTTGCAAATGGGTGCTTACGAGTAGGTACAAGACCTTCGATTAGCGTAACGTCTGCGTCTTTGTTGATTTGGTTGTAACGTTCAACAACGGTTTCTAGCAGCTCGTCCATGTTGTCGTTACCGATTAGGCTTTCAGCAACAGACATCGCCATTGGTTCACCGATCTTCATATCGCTGTTACGACCAACGATAGTTGAAGTCAGATCTGGCTGATCACCACCTGAACGTGGCTGACAGATTGGCTTGTAGAAAGAAACTTTAACGCCTTTACGCTCCATAGCGCGAAGAACACCCATGCTAACGCTTGTTAGGCCAACGCCTGCGCTAGTAGGGATAAGCATAATAGTACGAGACATTCGTAGAGTACCTTTAGCTATTTGGGGGATAAAAGCTCAACTCTTATTCCATGAAGCTCGAAGAATAGGAGTTGAGCCCCTAAGAAATTCGTTTGAATGAAAATCTGGCTAGCCGAGTGGCTAGCCAGGAATTCAATTAAAGACCTGTCAGGCGAGCAGTGTCTTCAGCGATGACTAGCTCTTCGTTAGTAGAGATAACCATTGCAGGGATACGGCTGTTTTCAGTCGTGATAACGCCTTCGCCGCCGAAGCGAGCTTTAAGGTTAGCTTCGCTATCTACTTCGATACCGAAGATGCCAAGACGGTTTAGAACCATTTCACGGATAGGGCCAGAGTTCTCGCCGATACCGCCAGTGAAAGTGATTGCGTCTAGACGGCCTTCCATTGAAGCAGTGTAGCCAGCAACGTATTTAGCTAGACGGTGGCAGAACACGTCCATTGCGCGTGTTGCTTCTTCTTTTTGACCGTAGTTGTCTTCAACGAAACGACAGTCAGAAGTCACTTCAGTTAGACCTTGAAGACCAGACTCTTTAGTTAGCATCGTGTTGATTTGATCAACAGAGTAACCTAGAGCGTCGTGTAGGTGGAAGACGATAGCAGGGTCGATGTCGCCACAGCGAGTACCCATTACCAGACCTTCAAGTGGAGTAAGACCCATAGAAGTGTCTACAGATTGACCGTTCTTGATCGCACATACAGATGCGCCGTTACCTAGGTGACAGTTGATGATGTTTACTTCTTCAACTGGTTTGTTTAGTAGGCCTGCAACTTCACGAGTGATGAACAAGTGAGAAGTACCGTGCATGCCGTAACGACGGATACCGTGTTCTTTGTATAGGTTGTATGGAAGAGCGTATAGGTAAGACTCTTCAGGCATAGTTTGGTGGAACGCAGTGTCAAATACAGCAACGTTTTTCAGCTCTGGGAAGTTTTTCTTAGCCGCTTCGATACCGATGATGTGAGCAGGGTTATGAAGAGGTGCAAATGTTGCAGCGTCTTGAATACCTTTTAGAACTTCATCAGTAATTAGTGCAGATTGAGTGAACTGCTCGCCGCCGTGAACGATACGGTGACCGATTGCGCCTAGGTTAGCTTTAAGCTCTGGCTTAGAAGCAAGAATAGTTTCTACCATAAACGCTAGTGCTTCTTCGTGAGCTGCACCATTGCCTAGTTGAGCTTCGTGCTTGCCATCAAGTTTCCACTTGATGCGAGCTTCAGGAAGGTGAAGACACTCAGCAAGACCTGACAAGTGCTCGTCGCCGTTCTCGGCATCAACAACGGCAAATTTAAGAGAAGAACTACCGCAGTTTAAAACTAAAACTAGCTTAGACATGTATGACTACCTGTTATTCGTCTGATAAAAAATCAGTTAAAGAATGAAAAATTAATCACAAGAATAGCCGATACCCAGAAGGCTGCGTACTAATCCTGGTCAAAAATTGTTCTAATTCCATATAAAGAAATAGTGATGAACCCTTCCATCACTATGATGCGATCCGTGCAGATAGATATCTCGGAGTTGCTTAAATTGTAAATAACAGCAACAATGAGATTGAGGGTCTGCAAAGGATAGCGATAATAAGCAATGATAACAAAAAAAATTTGAAAGAATATTAACTTTCATCAATTTTTTGTACCTTCAGTTGAAATGTTCAACTATTTTTTAGTGAGAGAACGGTATGAGTAATAAAGTCGGATTGATCCATAGCCTGAAAGATGGCCAGAATTACATGGAGATCTGGCCGGTTCGTAAAGAGCTAAGCGCCATATTTCCGGAACAGCGTATCATTAAGGCGACTCGCTTTGGCATTAAAGTCATGCCAGCTGTTGCTGCGATCAGCGTACTCACTCAAATGGCATTCAACAATTACCACGCTTTACCTCAATCCATTGTTGTCGCCTTGTTTGCGATTAGCTTGCCACTTCAAGGCATTTGGTGGCTTGGGGCTCGATCCAACACGAAATTGCCGCCTTCTTTGGCCTCTTGGTATCGGGAGTTGCATCAAAAAATTGTGGAAACAGGTTTTGCATTAGAGCCTGTCAAAGCTCGCCCTCGTTACAAAGAGCTTGCGATAATACTGAACCGAGCGTTTCGCCAGCTCGATAAATCGTCATTAGAGCGTTGGTTCTAATTTAAATTGTTTGAAATGGAGTGTGCACTGGCCGCTCCATTTTTGATCCTGCCTCTATTACCTACTTTGACGGTCGTTGATGAAGCGAGCGAAGCTTTGTTTACCAAAGATTCTTTCCGGATGAAGAAGTCCCCCCGATCACAAATGTTACTTTAGTGTTAAATCTTTCTTTTCTTTACTAAGACTTAGTAGTAATAATAAAAACAAGATGCGCAAGAAGTGCACAGTTATATGAACACAACAATACCGCCTTCAAACATTTGAATTCACGAGTCGATACACATATTGAAAGCTCGTGAAACAAGGACGAAGTCACATCAAGGAGTTATGATGAAAACGAAACGTTTATTAGCCACTGCCGTTCTATCAGCTACTGCTATTTTCTCTTCTACCAATGTACTGGCCGCCACTGCAACTGTCGCAGTTTCACAGATTGTCGAACACCCGGCGTTAGACGCGACGCGCCAAGGGTTACTTGATGGTTTGAAAGCGAAAGGCTACGAAGAAGGCAAAAATCTAGAATTTGATTATAAGACCGCACAGGGTAATCCAGCGATTGCGGTGCAAATTGCCCGTCAGTACGTCGGTGAAAATCCTGATGTGTTAGTTGGCATCGCGACACCTTCGGCACAAGCCTTGGTGTCGGCTACTCGCTCTATTCCTGTTGTCTTTACTGCGGTAACAGATCCGGTTGGTGCGAAATTGGTTAAGTCGATGGAACAACCAGGCAAAAACGTAACTGGCCTGTCTGATCTTTCACCCGTTGCTCAGCATGTCGATCTCATCCAAGAAATTCTTCCTCAGGTGAAAAGCATCGGGGTTGTATTTAATCCCGGTGAAGCTAATGCCGTGACTTTAGTTGAATTACTAAAAGAAAGCGCAAAAGCAAAAGGCATACAAGTGGTTGAAGCGACCGCACTAAAAAGTGCTGATGTTCAGTCTGCGACTCAAGCGATTGCAGCGAAATCAGACATTCTTTACGCCCCAACAGACAATACAGTTGCAAGTGCGATTGAAGGAATGATTGTGGCAGCGAATCAAGCGAAGAAACCTGTATTTGGTGGCGCGACGTCGTATGTCGAAAAAGGTGCAATTGCAGGCTTAGGTTTTGACTACTACCAGGTTGGTGTACAAACCGCGGATTACGTGGCGGCGATTCTTGATGGTCAAGAACCAGGCAAGCTGGATGTAAAAGTCGCGACGGGCTCTGACCTTGTAATTAATGAAAGCGCAGCATCTAAGCTCGGTATCAAGCTGCCAAATTCTGTGGTTGAACGTGCGACAAGCATGCAATAAGTAACGCTTTTTGGGGGTTAAGCCTGTCACGTTGGTTGGTAGACGCTTGCCCCAAAATTGATACTCGCCGGATTTCTCGTGTAGAGCATTCTGCTAGAGAAGAAGGGGAGTATACGTTAGAAGTCTTAAGTTCAGGTTGGTATTAGCCAGCCTGAGCATGCAGAAAGGAGCAGTTATGTCTGCATTTGCTTTTTTTGGTGCACTCGAAATTGGCTTGATTTATGGCCTAGTCGCTCTGGGTGTGTATCTTACGTTCCGTGTTCTCGATTTCCCCGATTTGAGTGTGGATGGTAGCTTTCCAATGGGAGCGGCGGTGGCTGCAACGGCGATTGTCGCAGGTATTAATCCTTGGCTTGCGACAATAATGGCGATGATAGCTGGTAGTATGACGGGGTGGGTAACCGCTTTTCTGGCTGTTCGGTGTGGTATTTTACACCTGTTAGCTTCCATTCTTACCATGATCGCTGCATTTTCAATTAATATTCGTATTATGGGCAAACCTAATATGGCGTTGCTTGGAGAGGATACGATTCTCACTCCGTTTGAAGCATTGGGCGATGCGATGTTTATTCGCCCTCTGGTTGTTGGGGTCTTAGTTCTTCTGTCCGCTTTCTTTGTCATTCGCCTGCTGAACAGCGACTTTGGTCTTGGTTTACGAGCCACGGGTGTGAATGCGCGTATGGTTTCTGCGCAAGGGGCGAGCACTGGCTTTTATACCTACTTTGGCTTGGCTTTATCCAACGGGTTTGTGGGATTCGCAGGCGCGTTGTTTGCACAAACGAACAGCTTTGCGGATGTGACCTCTGGCGTGGGCACCATTGTCGTTGGTTTGGCAGCTGTGATTTTGGGGCAGACCCTTATTCCCGGGCGCAAGATTTGGGTTGCGGTATTTGCGGTCATCATCGGTTCGGTACTTTATCGCCTTGCAGTGGCTTTCGCTTTGAGCTCTGGCATGTTTGGTTTACAAGCTTCAGACCTCAACCTGGTTACCGCAGTATTGGTGGCTGTGGCGCTTATTGCTCCAAAGCTAAAACAGAGCATAAGAGCGAAACAACGCGTTACTGATGCTAAACAAGCGGCATCAAAAAATGGTTCTGGGGAGGCATTATGATCGAACTAAATAATATTCAGGTCACGTTCAACCCTGGGACGATTTTGGAAAATCGTGCATTGAAAGGCGTCTCTTTAGAGGTTCCAGAGCATCAATTTCTTACCGTGATTGGTTCTAATGGCGCAGGAAAATCGACGTTGCTTGGTGCGGTGACAGGTGAGACGCCGATGATAGGTGGTCAGGTTATCATTGACGGCAAAGACGTCACCAAGCAGACGGTAGCCCAACGTGCGACGCAATGTGCCCGAGTGTTTCAAGATCCATTGGCCGGGACTTGTGGCGAACTGACGATAGAAGAGAACATGGCTCTAGCGCACATGCGTGGTAAAAAACGCAGCTGGGGGTTGGCGCTCTCTACTAAACGTCGCAAGCTGTTCCAAGAGCGAATTAGCATCCTCGGTCTTGGTTTAGAAGACCGCTTGGGCGATAGCATTGGGTTGCTGTCTGGTGGGCAACGACAAGCCGTTAGCCTTGTGATGGCGACGTTATCGGAGAGTAAGCTGTTATTGCTTGATGAACACACGGCTGCGCTTGATCCTCGTATGGCGGCGTTTGTTATCGACTTAACTAAACGTATTGTCGATGAGTTCGATTTAACCGTGATGATGGTGACGCATTCGATGAAAGACGCATTAGCATGTGGCGATAGGACCGTAATGCTTCACCAAGGTGAAATTGTGCTTGATGTGGCTGGAGAGCAGCGCGCTAACATGCAAGTACCAGACTTGTTGGATATGTTCTCTAAAGTGCGTGGTGAAGAGCTTGCAGATGACAGTCTCTTGTTGAACTAAGCGGTATCCGACAAGTCACTACGCCTACTAAGTGTGATCCTCCTTGGGAAAATTGGCTGATATGTCAACTCGCAGGGAGGATTTCTTGTCTCTAATTCTTCAATAACATAGTGGCATATCCGATGACGAGGAGTGCCCATAATGAACCTGCCATTTATTTTTCATAGTCAAACTATTGATGGTTTAGCTTTTAATGACGAGCAAGTTACAGTCAGACTGAAAACCGAGACATTGGATTTTGATTCCGTCTATGTGCGTATTGAGCCGGACAACGAAGAATATCTGGTCGACATGGCTCAAGTAGGAACGGCTGGTGAATTATTACTATGGGAGGCATCGTTTCGACCAAATCAAGATCGAGATGTCACACATTATGTGTTTAAGCTCCTCAAAGACGGACAGCAATACTGGCTCGATGCACGAGGCGTACAAAAGCGTATTCCACCCAAAGAGTTCCACTTTAAGTTGAATGTAGAGCATCAACCACCAAGCTGGGTCCAAGAGCAAGTTTTCTATCAAATCTTTCCTGACCGTTTTTCTGCTAGTAAAAGTGAGTCTGATATTCGCCACGCTTATGCTCAGTATGATTCTGCATCGGTCGTCAAGGCGTGGGGAGACGCGGTAGGCTCTCACCAAAATACCGGGGCACGTGAATTCTTTGGCGGCGACCTCAAAGGTGTAGAACAAAAGTTGGACTATCTTGAACAGCTCGGCGTTACTGCGCTTTATTTCAACCCGATCTTTTCTTCACCAAGTAATCATAAATACGACACCACCGATTACTTCACTGTTGACCCTATGCTCGGCACCAACGATCAGTTTGCTGAACTGTGTGAGAAAATCCGTGGTAAGAATATGAAGATTGTCTTAGACGCGGTGTTTAACCACACGTCAGTGCATCATCCTTGGTTTGATATCCAACAAAAAGGAGAAGGAGCGTATGGCAATCCGCAGTCAAAGTTCCGTGATTACTACTTTTTCGAAGGTGAAACCAATCACTACATTGGTTGGAAAGGCATTGGTAACTTACCGGTTCTGAACTTTGAAAATGAACAGGTGCGCGACTACATCTACCAAAGTGAAGATTCTGTCATCAAGTATTGGCTGAAGCCACCGTACTTGGTTGATGGCTGGCGGTTTGATGTAATCCATATGCTTGGCGAAGGGGACGGCGCGAAAAACAATGCTCATTATGTGGCAGCGTTTCGTAATGCGACTAAGTCAGTAAACCCGAATGCTTATGTGTTAGGTGAGCACTTTTTTGAAGCAACGCAGTGGTTGCAAGGTGATCAAGAGGATGGGGCGATGAACTACTACGGTTTTGCTCATCCAGTCCGAGCTTTTATCGCACGACAAGATATTATGTACGATCCAATCAACATTGATGGTTTGGAGTTTAAAGCATGGTTGGACGAAGCCAGAGCAAAAATCCCATTTTCTAATCAGCTATCGCAGCTAAATCAACTCGATAGTCACGATACTGCTCGGTTTATCACATTGGTTGATGGTGATAAGCGTAAAATGAACATCGCGCTAGCAATGCTTATGACTTACGTTGGCACGCCTTGTATTTACTACGGGAGTGAAGTCGGTCTAGAAGGAGGGCTAGACCCGGATAATCGTCGTTGTTTTCCTTGGAATGAAATCGAAAGTTCACAATGGCTATCGCTTTACCAACAATGGATCAAGATACGTAAACAATGTAAGCCTTTACAGTCGGGCTGTATTCAATGGCTGCATTGCACTAACAACCAGTTGGCGTACGCACGTGTACTGGGTCGTGAAGCAGTCGTTGTTATGATTAATCTCAGTGGTAATGAATGTTCAATCGATTTACCTATGTGGCAACTGGGCTTGGAGGTTAGCCAAGTTATATCGTTGTTAGATGACACAGAACAGGTTGATTATAAAGGTCATATCTCTGTCAATATGTCGGCACAGAGCTGCAAATTATGGCGACTAAAGTGACACCACACTCTATATTGATTAAACTCCTTTAATATATAAACGGTCTCAAACAGCGCGCACACATTTGTTTGGTCTCTTGTTATCTGGTGCTGCATTGCATGCGTCACCAGATAACGAGTATCAATTTAATAGCAGTCATAAGAGACTATTGACCTTTCATATGCATGGTACTCAATGGTAAACCAAAGGCGATTTAGCCTCTCATTTGTCATCTTTTTTCCTCTGGCGTTATTTGTAGTGGTTTTACTCGTGACAACGAAAAATTACTATGATGCGGTTAACCGCTATATCGATTCTGAGTATTCGCGTATCGAGCGTGCAATGTCTCGCGGTATTAAAGTACTCACGGCTTTAGATTACAGCTTCACCAACTATACCAATTACGCTAACCCACTGTTTGAAGAACATAATTCTTTAGTCAAAGAAGGGCTTTGTTATCTTTGGCCTATAGATGTGTTATTACTCGAAAGTGTTTATAGTGAAGGGTTACCTGCGGTTGACCTTGATTATATGATCGTAGGGGACGAAAGCTTATGTCAGCAAGGTTCAACGATTAACCAGTTAGCTGAACAAAAGGCGGGTTTTGCGCCGTCATTGTCATTTCTGCACGATATTGAATCGCACATTGTTGGAATTCATTACATTGACAAGCGCGGTTACGTTATCTCCTCACCCGATACCTACGCAAAAAATTTCACGAGAGAACTTTTGTCAACGCTAAAAGCCCGACCTTTTTGGCAAAAAACCGCGCAAGATAAAGTGAATATTACCTTGGCTGGACCAGGGCCAGTGTTGGACTCGATGGAAGGTCAAGTCATTAGTATGACGGTACCCGTCTATGAGAAAGGAGAACACCAAGGTGTTTTGTCTATTGATTTTGACATCAATACGCTCATGGCTTCGTCGCTAGGTCTTGTTGGTCAGTTTCATTTGGTTTCCAATTTACAATCCATTCCTTCAAACAGTACACGAATCAAACCAGTCGAATTAGAGCGATTGAGTGCGAATCACAGCATGTACTACGAGTACAACCTTTGGGATGAAGCTAAGAACCTAGCGGTTTTTGAAAAATACAGCCTTATTGTCGCACTATTTATTTACGTGCTGAGTACCGTCGTCTTGTTCTATGTGAATATGCATAGCGAGCGACGCTACTTTAAAGAACTGGCAGCAAGAGACCCAATGACCAGCTTATTGAATCGTCGAGGTATGCAAACCGTGTGGCGTAATAAGATGACAAAAAAACAGGTTGCTTTAGCAGTGTTCGATATTGATAACTTCAAGAAGATCAACGACACCTATGGTCATGATGTCGGTGATTCTGCAATTCAGCTTGTTGCAAAATGTATACGTGAAAATATTCGCCATACCGATGTTGCCTCAAGGTTTGGTGGCGAAGAGTTCGTTTTAGCGATTTATGACGAAGATTCAGAGGGCATTAAACTCATTTTAGACAGAGTAAAAAAGGCCATAGATGAGCGCTCGACACGCGTAACGAAAGAAGGCTTTACGATCTCTGGCGGTGTGGTGTTTAGTAAAGAGAGCCGAGTAGAAAACTTTGATGAATTGTTTAAAGCGGCGGATGAAAAGTTATATCAAGCCAAAAGTACCGGCAAAAATAAGATCTGTTACTAGGATTTAGATACAAAAAAGGACGAGATATTCGTCCTTTTTTGTGTTCGGGAGTTATGCAACCTGAGAGTTTAAGTCATCGCGGTAGCGTTGAATATGCTCAACAATTGGTGCGGCTTTGTTGAACGTTCTGATTTCTCTAAATAGGTCTTTTGCTTCAGGATAAGCTTGACGTAAGTAAGAGAACCATTGTTTTACGCGGTTTGGGTAATACAAGCCTTTATCGCCTTTCATCTCGAACTTGGAGTAATAGATGAGCAACTCAACCACCTCGGGCCATGACATTGGCTGGTGGTTATGTTTTACCATATTGCCTAAGTTAGGGATATTGAAAGCGCCTCGGCACACCATTAAAGAGCTAACGCCAGTCGTTTCAATGCAACGTTGACCGTCTTCATAATTCCAAATTTCACCATTCGCTATCAGTGGGATATCGAAACGTTCGCGAATTTGGTTGATGTAATCCCATTTTATCTCAGAAGCTTTATAACCACCTTGTTTAGTACGTGCGTGTACGGTCAGTTCATTTGCGCCAGCAGACTGAATGGCATCGACAATTTCAAAGCAATCTTCAGGGTTCTCCCAGCCAAGACGAATTTTTGCAGTTACGGGAATGGCTTCTGGAACGGCTTCTCGACAAGCTTTAACCACACGGTGAATGAGCTCTGGATGCTGGAGTAGCGCTGCTCCACCTTTACTTTTGTTGACCATTTTGGCTGGGCAACCAAAGTTTATATCAATACCTCTGGCGCCAAGGTTTGCCGCTTTAATTGCGTTCTCAGCCATCCAGTTCGGTTCTTGTCCCAACAATTGCACATGTACTGGCACACCAGATGCGGTCTGAGAACCTTGCAACAGCTCCGGGCATAAACGGTGAAATACATGATCGGGTAATAGCTGGTCGATTACGCGAACAAACTCCGTAACACACAGGTCATAGTCGTTTATCTCGGTCAGGATTTGGCGCATCAAATGATCTAAAACGCCTTCCATTGGGCCTAGTACAACTCGCATAGCTTGCCTAATACAGTTTGGTGGTAAAAAGGAGGGCGATTGTAGCGATGTAAGTTAAGTTTGTCATTAAAAGAGTCGAAGCGCCCAATGCAGTCAAACACACAACGTTAGGTTACGTGCTTTTGAGCTCTGAGGTATAATGCCGCCAAATTTATGGGAAACCAGATGTCATGCAATACACATTGATTGAAAAAGGTGAAGTTCACGTCGATGAATCTTGCCTATTTATCGAAGGCGCAGTGTTAGCTGCGAATCTGACGACAAAACCACTCGCTCCTGAAAAGTGGTTAGAGCCGCTATTAGGTGAGGGATTCAAAGCGATTCAACCAGCTGTGGAAGAGCAAATTCACAAGCAGCATAACCGAATTCAACGAAACGAATATTCCGTGCTAGAGCTAACAGGCAAAGAACCTGAACAACTTGCTGATTTTGCCGAAGGCTTTATGTCTGTTTGGCCAATGATTGAAGAACAGTGGCAAGACGTTGAGCTCAATGATGGATTACAGCGTATGCTGCAAGCATTACTGACCACTTTGATGCTGGCGATCGATGAGCCAGCAACGCAGCAACAGATGCGTGACGCAGGTATTGAAACGCCACCGGCCCTGACAGATTTAGTCGACCAGCTTGATTTAATGGTCGGTGAAGTCGCGCTGGGCGCGGATGAGTTGATGGTAGGCAATAAAGCTCAAAGCCTAAACCCATTCAAAGGTATCGGGCGCAATGATCCCTGTCCTTGTGAGAGCGGAAAAAAATTCAAGCAGTGCTGTGGTCAATCACGCGGCTAAAGCGAATCGCCGCGCTATCCACTTAACAAAAAGCCGACCAGATGGTCGGCTTTTTGTTAATTTTTACGCGTCAGTAGGATTAACGAATTGGATTAACGCGTTTTGCAGGGAAGAATTGTGCAATTACAATTAATGCCAAAGCGATTAAATTGCCTGCAAAAATTACTACTAACCATTGTGGCATTGATAAATCAAGGAGCTGCCACACAACCTTAGAGCAATCACCATATGCTTCAAACATCCAAGGAACCCACTGATTGAGCGGAGCCCAGCTGGGGAATGTGACGAATAAATCGCAAGTCGCGAATGGTGATGGATTAAACTGGTAGTCAACGTGCTGCATTGCAAGTAACAAACCCTTGTAAGCACTTAATCCCCAGCCTATCAAACCTAGCCAGCGGAAAATTGGGTTCTTGGGTGCCAATATACCAACCATTGCAGCGACGCCCACTCCCATCATCGCGACTCTTTCATAAATACACATGACACATGGTGCAAGCATCATGACGTGCTGAAAATAGAGGGCGCATGCTTCAAAGAAAACGACGAATAGCAGAAGCAGTAGCCACGATAAACGTCCCTTTGAAAACTGGTTAAGTGAATTTAAAATAGTCACGTTTTTGTTCCTGTCTGAAATAGAAAAAGCTCTGAATACTCAGAGCTTTTTATCGTGGATAAGTTTCCTAATCAACTCAAATTTTAGTGACCACCGGATACTACGGGAGTCAGATCACCACTATGAGGTAAAATCCAACCAGCTTCGTAGAAAGAAGCTGTTGCAGGCTCTAGGAAGAACATGATTCCCATCAGACCGACAATCGCAAGAACGACGGTGTAAGGCAGCGCCATGATAACCATTCGACCGTAAGACAGACGAATTAATGGAGCGAGAGCCGATGTGAGTAAGAATAGGAATGCCGCTTGACCGTTTGGCGTTGCAACAGAAGGCAGGTTAGTACCAGTATTGATTGCCACCGCCAGTAAGTCGAACTGATCACGAGTAATGAGACCCTCAATGAGTGCAGTTTTTACTTCATTGATGTAAACCGTACCAACGAACACGTTATCCGACACCATAGATAATAAGCCATTCGCCACATAGAACAGAGCTAGCTGAGTACCTTTATCTTCAACGGCAAGCACCGCATCGATGACTGGTTTAAACAGCTCTTGGTCAATGATTACGGCAACGATCGAGAAAAATACTGCAAGCAGTGCAGTGAAGGGCAGGGCCTCTTCAAACGCTTTCCCCATGGAGTGCTCTTCAATGACACCAGTAAATGCGGTCGCTAATATGATCACAGAAAGGCCAATTAAGCCGACAGCCGCTAAGTGCAAAGCGAGTGCAACGATCAACCAAACCGCAATAAGACCTTGAACCCAGAGTTTTGCGACATCTTGATTTGTTCGCGTTTTACGCTCTTCACGGTCAAAATCGACGAGGATCTGACGAACGTTATTAGGAAGCTTCGCGCCGTAGCCAAACACTTTAAGCTTTTCAACTAAAGAACAAGTGATGAGACCACAGAAAAATACAGGTAGTGTCACTGGAGACATACGGATTAGGAATTCACCAAATAACCAACCCGCTTGGTCTGCAATAATTAAGTTTTGAGGTTCACCAACCATCGTGGTTACGCCACCTAAGGCAGTACCTACACCAGCATGCATCAACAAAGAGCGCAAAAACGCACGATAGTTTTCTAGGTCATCACGCGTTAGTTCAGTGATCGTGTCATCTTGTGTATGGTCATGGTCACCGATAGGGTTACCAGACGCTACTTTGTGATATATAGAGTAAAAGCCGATCGCCACGCTGATAACAACGGCGATAACCGTCAAGGCATCCAAAAATGCAGACAAAAATGCCGCAGCAAAGCAGAACGCGAGTGATAGTAGGGTTTTAGAGCGAATGCCAAGTAAAATTTTGGTAAAAATGAACAGCAATAGCTGCTTCATGAAGTAGATGCCCGCAACCATAAATACCAGAAGTAGCAGTACTTCGATATTTGCTACTAATTCGTGCTTAACTTGCGCAGGGCTAGTCATGCCGATAGCAATGGCTTCAATAGCAAGTAAACCGCCAGGTTGTAATGGGTAGCATTTTAATGCCATTGCTAGCGTGAAAATAAATTCAGCGACCAACAACCATCCAGCTACAAATGGGTTTATTAGGAAGAATACAATCGGGTTAATTATTAAGAAGGCTATAATGGCAACTTTGTACCAATCAGGCGCTTTACCAAGGAAGTTCTTGATAAAAGCGTTTCCGAGCGATATCGGCATGATAATTCTCTTTATAACAAAATTATGAATAGACACTACAATAGTGCTTAAGTATCTGTTTGTTAGACTTATTAACTAGTCTTTAAAAACAATAACTTAGTAAAACAACAATCCTTTGTTTATTGTAGTCTTGCCAAGTTACTTCCCCTGAACTCAAGCACCGCTCACTTTCGACCGCAAACTCTACACTCAGGCATTTATTAGTCAATAACAAAACGTGATGCTACCGACTAAAATGACTTTTTAAATGTAATAACGCGATCAAAACGGCGTTACTATACCATGAAAGTCTTAAAAAAATCCTCTTGGATTTTAAATGACGGTCAGTGACGAGAAAAGGCAAATTAAGAAAGAATATTAACTGTGATATACAAAGTAATTTTTCATATTTTGAATATAAAAATGTGACACGGTTGTCTTTATTTCTCCGAGATTTGTGAGCTGTTTAATTAAATGAAAATTCATATTTTACTGCTTTCGCTCGCATGTTAGAGCCTCTTAAATTGACACAACATATAGAGTATTAACTCTATGTTATGGAGTCATTTCCACTATTGATCGTAAATTTTCTCAAACCGCTAAGTAGTGGTATGATGAGTAGTATCGACCCTCAGAAATCAATATTGGATAAAAAGTAGAATGGTCATAAAGGCGAAAAGCCCTGCGGGATTCGCAGAAAAATATATTATCGAGAGCATTTGGAACGGCCGTTTTCCTCCAGGCTCAATTTTACCTGCTGAGCGCGAGCTGTCCGAACTGATTGGTGTTACTCGAACGACTTTAAGAGAGGTTCTTCAACGACTAGCCCGTGATGGATGGCTGACTATCCAGCACGGCAAACCTACGAAAGTTAACCAATTTATGGAGACCTCTGGCCTGCATATTTTGGATACTTTAATGACGCTAGACGTTGATAATGCGACAAACATTGTAGAAGATCTGCTTGCGGCACGTACCAACATCAGTCCTATCTTTATGCGCTATGCATTTAAAGCGAACAAAGAGAGCTCTGAGCGTACAATTAAGAACGTAATCGAATCTTGTGAAGCTTTAATGAATGCGGCTTCCTGGGACGAATTCATCGCTTCTTCGCCGTATGCTGAAAAAGTTCTGCAGAATGTGAAAGAAGATAACGAGAAAGATGAAGCGAAGCGTCAAGAAATCTTGATTGCTAAAACGTTCAACTTTTACGATTATATGCTTTTCCAGCGCCTAGCATTCCATTCAGGAAATCAAATTTACGGTTTGATCTTTAATGGTTTGAAGAAGCTCTACGATCGTGTCGGTAGCTACTACTTCTCAAATCCAGCTTCTCGTGAGCTAGCTCTGAAGTTTTACCATCAATTGCTCGAAACTTGTGAAAGTGGCCAGCGTGAGCAACTACCAGTAGTGATTCGTCATTATGGTATGGAAAGTGCGTTGATCTGGAACGAAATGAAAAAGCAATTACCAACGAACTTCACGGAAGACGACAGCTAAGCGCTGACAAGTTGAATAAACGAAAACCGCAGTGCCTTAGGCCTGCGGTTTTTTTGTTTTTATTTATAAGTCGGCGACGAACCAAGCACCAATAATAAGGTATGGAACGTTTATCCTGCTAGTGAGAGTCTGGGTAACGGTAGATATAATGACTCTACGACATCTGAAAGGACATGGTCGTAAGTATTGAAGATGGTCAATGACAAGTCCGATGTGATGCCATAAAGCTCTGCTTCTGTTAAGTCGACATGACTCCCTGTCACGTATTCATTTAGCGTCTGTATTGAGCGCGTGGAAGCAGGAGAGGTAATGCTAAGTGGAGCGATAACCGCTAGTTGGTTTAGCTTACGCATCATGACCGATGCATAATTTTTGAAACGCTCATTTCCGCCTTGCTCTCCTAAATCTTGAATGCTGATTCGTAACTGAGTCAGGGTCTCCAAGCTATCCATAATGTTTTGCCAGTTCATGTGATACTCATTATGCAAGTCATCTCTTTGCTCAACCGCTAGCCATGCGATGGTTACTTCATCCATCAAAAACAAGCAATGACGAATTAACTTACCATGCTCCATCTGGTTTCTTGCAACACTATGGTCATTCCATTGTTCAAGTAGTTTCCCTACTTTAATCTGTAATACGCGATACATGGGTTTGTTTTCAAACCGTGATGTTTCGACTAAAAGATGCAGCTTGTTAGTCAGAGCATCATGAAGAGCGTCCAATTTTTGTTGATCGTTTTGTTGGAATTGAAGCGAGTAGTGAGTAGCAGCTCGGTGGTGTCTCAGAAGGTGAACAACATCTCGTAACAATGTTAACAGCTGATATTTGCGCGCATGTTGCTGCTCTCGTTTAGAAGATAAGTGATATATTCCGGCTAAAATAGCGATGGACAATAGTGTGGAAATCAAAACAAACATAACCAACTCCTTGTTAGTGTTTGGACCTAACAAGAAAGATTGCAGTTTTGATGCCACTAATTAAATTCTATTAAAACAGTGAGTTAGGCTTGTGACGGGAAAGATGCTGTACAAGTTTGGTGCACAAATTCCCCAAAAGTGTGAATTCAGTCAAAAAAAGTCCCCGCTGAACTGGCGAGGACTTTTTAAATTTGATCGTAAAGCTACAACTTACATTACGCGCATGCCAGGTTGAGCGCCTTCGTGTGGCTCAAGGATCCACAGGTCGCTACCACCAGGGCCTGCCGCTAGGATCATACCTTCAGACATACCAAACTTCATCTTACGAGGTTTTAGGTTTGCTACCATTACCGTTAGCTTGCCTTCTAGCTCTTCAGGTTTGTAAGCTGACTTGATGCCAGAGAATACCTGACGAGTTTCACCACCGATGTCTAATTGGAACTTAAGCAGTTTGTTGGCTTTTGGTACTTCTTCACAAGAGATGATACGAGCGATACGCATATCTACTGCAGCAAAAGCATCGAACTCAATCTCTTCAGCGATTGGTTCTTTGTCTAGCTCGGTTTGGCTAGCCTTGTTCTTTTCCGCTTCAGCTTTCTCTTTCGCCGCCATTTCTGCCGCCGCATCTTCTTTAGACGCTTCGATCATCGCTTCAACATTCTTCGGATCGATACGGTTGAACAGTGCTTTGAACTTAGTGATCTCGTGGCCTGTTAGTGGAGCAGCGATGTTTTCCCAAGTTAGCTCTTGGTTTAGGAACGCTTCAGTACGCGCAGCTAGCGATGGCATTACTGGTTTCAGGTAAGTCATCAGTACGCGGAACAGGTTGATACCGACAGAACAGATGTCTTGTAGTTCCTGATCTTTGCCTTCTTCTTTTGCTACAACCCACGGTGCTTTTTCATCAACGTATTGGTTAGCTTTGTCTGCCAATGCCGTGATTTCACGGATTGCACGACCAAACTCACGCGTTTCGTAAAGCTCAGCGATACGGTCAGCCGCAGCAACAAATTCGTTGTAAAGTTCAGGCTCTGCAAAGTTGTCAGACAGTTTGCCGTCAAAGCGTTTTGCTATGAAGCCAGCGTTACGCGAAGCTAGGTTAACAATCTTGTTTACTACGTCAGCGTTTACACGCTGAGTGAAGTCTTCAAGGTTAAGGTCTAGGTCGTCGATACGGCTGTTTAGTTTCGCAGCGTAGTAGTAACGTAGGCATTCCGGGTCTAGGTGCTCTAGGTAAGTGCTTGCTTTTACGAACGTACCTTTAGACTTCGACATTTTCGCGCCATTCACCGTTACGTAACCGTGGACGAATACGTTGTTAGGTTTGCGGAAGCCAGAACCTTCTAGCATTGCTGGCCAAAATAGGCTGTGGAAGTAAACGATGTCTTTACCGATGAAGTGGTACAGCTCTGCTGAGCTGTCTTTTTTCCAATACTCGTCGAAATCTAGGTCGTCGCGCTTGTCACATAGATTTTTGAAAGAGCCCATGTAGCCGATAGGCGCGTCTAGCCACACGTAGAAGAATTTGTTTTTCTCACCAGGGATCTCGAAGCCAAAGTATGGTGCGTCACGTGAGATATCCCATTGCTGCAAACCAGATTCGAACCATTCTTGCATTTTGTTCGCTGTTTCAGCTTGTAGCGAGCCAGAGCGAGTCCACTCTTTTAGCATGCTTTCAAACTGAGGTAGGTCGAAGAAGAAGTGCTCTGAATCTTTCATTACTGGCGTCGCACCAGAAACCGCAGATTTAGGATTGATCAGTTCTGTTGGGCTGTAAGTCTCACCACAGTTGTCACAGTTGTCACCGTACTGGTCTTCAGACTTACATTTTGGACAGGTACCTTTTACGAAACGGTCCGGTAAGAACATCTCTTTTTCTGGATCGAACAGCTGAGAGATAGTGCGGCTAGAGATAAAGCCATTTTTCTTCAACTCAAGATAAATGTGTGACGCTAGCTCACGGTTCTCATCTGAGTGTGTGCTGTGGTAGTTATCAAAGCTGATATCAAATCCAGCGAAGTCTTTTTGGTGCTCTTCGCTAACTGCGGCAATCATTTCTTCAGGAGTAATACCCATCTGTTGCGCTTTAAGCATGATTGGCGTGCCGTGAGCATCGTCAGCACAGATGAAGTTTACAGTGTTGCCGCGTAGGCGTTGGTAACGAACCCAAATGTCCGCTTGGATATGCTCAAGCATATGACCAAGGTGGATCGAACCGTTAGCGTACGGAAGGGCACAAGTTACCAGCATTTTCCTTGACGGAAAGTTTTTTGGATCGTTTGCCATACTTAATATTCGCTTTTCTTGATAGGTATAAATAAATTTTGATGGATAATACTACCCCATGAACTGACTAACTCCAAGGTGTCAAACTGCGGAATGCCTTAGTTTTTTTGGGGTTCTGGTTGAGCCTGGACGGTGGTAGCATGACATCTAAAAGGAGGGCTTATGCATCAGTTCACTTCAAAACAAGATTTTTGTCACTGGTTTAACCAATTCCAACATCCACAGTTGGTGGAAAACTGGGCAGATATTCATGGCGCAATTTCGATTACGACACAGGGTTCTATTGATATAACGTTGCCATTCGCAAGTAATGAGCTTCAAACCGTACTGCATGACTGGATCAAACAGCAGCAAGCCTCGGGTAAAGTGGCTGAATTCCCATTTAATATTCGCCTTGGAGTTAAAGCTTTAGAAACTCAAGTGGCTAACTCGGTTAAGGGTGTTAAGAACATCATTGCCGTCAGTTCTGCGAAAGGTGGCGTTGGTAAATCTACTACCGCAGTTAACTTAGCGTTGGCGATTGCTCAATCTGGGGCGAAAGTGGGATTGTTGGATGCAGATATCTATGGTCCGTCTGTACCTATGATGTTGGGGCAAGAAGATGCTAAACCAGAAGTTCGTGATGGCAAGTGGATGGAACCCATTTTTGCTCACGGCATCTATACTCATTCTATCGGTTATTTGGTGGATAAATCAGAAGCGGCGATATGGCGCGGTCCAATGGCTTCAAAAGCATTGTCGCAGTTATTAACTGAAACAGATTGGCCAGATTTGGATTATTTGGTGATTGATATGCCGCCAGGTACGGGGGATATTCAATTGACTCTGTCACAACAAATTCCGGTAACAGGTAGCGTGCTAGTCACAACGCCGCAAGATTTAGCCCTTGCCGATGCAAGGAAGGGAGCGGCAATGTTTAACAAAGTCCATGTCCCGGTTATTGGTGTTGTGGAAAACATGAGTTATCACATTTGTAGTCAATGTGGCGCGAAAGAGCATATTTTTGGTATGGGCGGAGCTGAAAAAATGTCGCAAGAATTTGGCTTAGCATTGTTAGGACAAGTTCCGCTTCATATCTCTATGCGAGAAGATATTGACGCTGGCGTGCCAACAGTAGCAAGACGCCCAGAAAGTGAGCATGCAGGGTATTATAAGCAACTTGCCGATCGCGTATGTAGCACGATGTTTTGGCAAGGCAAAGCAAAACCAGATGCGATTAGCTTTACAATGATGAACTAAGTTTACTATGCCTGTTGGTTGATAATTGCACATTTTAACGTTTGCTCGGAGGTTAATCCTCTGAGCAGGCAGAAACTTATGACTAAACCCTAATTCCAACTAGTAACTATGGGGTGAACTCCCTATAATCAGGCAGTTTATCTTTTTATGTGACTAGAAATCATCATCGGGTGCAAACTAATGTCTGATAATAATCAATGCGTCATCGTAGGTATTGCTGGCGCTTCTGCTTCTGGAAAAAGTCTGATCGCGAGCACTATTTATAATGAGCTTCGCGCGAAAGTAGGCGATCATCAAATCGGTGTCATCACGGAAGATTGCTACTACAACGACCAAAGCCACCTAAGCATGGAAGAGCGAGTAAAGACGAACTACGATCACCCGAGTGCGTTGGACCACGACCTACTGTGTGAGCACCTAGAAAAATTGGTACGTGGTGAAGCAGTAGAAGTGCCTGAGTACAGCTACACTGAGCACACAAGAACAATTAACACCACCACAATGACACCTAAAAAGGTGATCATTCTAGAAGGTATCCTTCTTCTTACAGACCCTCGTCTTCGTGATTTGATGCATGCGACAGTATTTATGGACACACCGTTAGATATTTGCTTGCTTCGCCGTGTTAAGCGTGATGTGGAAGAACGAGGCCGAACTATGGAGTCTGTTCTTAAGCAATACCAACAAACAGTACGTCCGATGTTCATGCAGTTTATCGAACCTTCTAAGCAATATGCGGACATTATTGTTCCTCGCGGTGGTAAAAACCGTATCGCAATTGATGTATTAAAAGCTCACATTGCAAGACTTTTGAAAGCTTAAGCCTATAGACGGCTATATCGCTTTATTTTTAGGAGAAGAAGTGGCACCTTAAGTGCCACTTCTTTTTTTTTGTTTTTAAATTAGTCAGTTGCAGGTTAAAACCAGACACTTTTCACGCTTTTGTGGAACTGTCAGCGGCAAATGGAGTCTGCGCTTATAATTGTAAAAACACTCGAGCAAGGAAAAACAAATGAAGAAACTGCTCTTAATTCTAGCAATACCGATTGTGGTCATTTTGGTCGCAATTTTAGCGTTAACCATCTTCGTCAATCCGAATCAGTTTAAACCCCTTATTGTTGAGCAAGCGCAAAAGCAAACGGGATTAGAGTTGGTGATTGAAGGGGATATCAGTTGGCAATTTTTCCCATCAATTGGCTTTGAGTTGGGACATACAGAATTGCGAAACCCACAAGGCTTTAGTAAACCCAATTTATTCAAAGTTGATACCGTTGGTGTAGACATCTCTGTTATGCCACTTTTTAGTCAACAGCTTGAAATTGGAAACGTCACGCTTGATGGTGCTGAGTTCTACATTGAAACCAAGAAAGATGGCAGCAAGAATATTGATGCATTGACGAAAGCCCAAACACAACAAGCAGAACAAGAGAGCAATGCTGCGCCTACGCAAAATGGTGAAACGCAAACTTCTGGTTCTGATTGGAGTATTAATCTTGCTGGCGTTACGGTTTCTAACGGTTCATTAGAAATGCAGGATAAGCAAGCCGGTAGTTACACCAAACTTTATGATATTTCATTAAACCTTTCCGAATTCGCTTTTGACAACTGGACAACGGCTGATTTTGGCGTGAAGGGCGAAATGAACGACCAAAAGTTCACCGCGAAAGGTCAGGCAGACTTTAAGCTAGAAAAAGGTTTGGCAAACTACGCGCTAAAGAACATCAACTTTGATGCGACATACTCTGACCCTGCCAATAAAATTGAATCGGCAACGATCGGTTTAGACACGTTTGAATTCGATAAAGTAAATAACCTGACTTATGCCATTAAGGGTGTCGCTGGTGGTATGAAGTTAGATATGCAGGGTGCTGGTCAACTTAGCGTGGACAAGGCTATCAGCAAAGTACAGTTGGATAAGTTAACTCTTAAATCGACTTTTGAGGGTGATGCTTTACCTCAGTCCCCGATGAAAGTCGACATGGTGTCTGATCTGTCTTTCGACCTAACGAAAAACCATCTGAGTTTTGTTCTAGAGAAGTTAACAGCGAATGCTATCGCCCTAGATGGTAAGGCAGATGTGACACTCGGTGATATTCCTAAAGTACGCTTTGCTCTCCATAGCCCCAATATCGATCTTGATGAGTTTTTAGGGTTAGATAAGCAAGCTGCCGAAGGTAATAAGCCTGCTTCTGGTGGCGAGAGTGCTCCTGCCGGACCTGAGGTTGAGCCTGATTTGTCTGCGTTGAAAACGTTAGATGTAAAGGGTGACATTACCATCGACAAATTCAAAGCGGCAAATGCGAAGATGGAAGCGGTAAAAACGAGCTTCACTGTAAATCGTGGCGTGTTTGAGCTTACATCTTTTAGTTCGAAGTTGTACCAAGGCTCAATCTCAGCGACAGCGAAGTTAGATGCACGCCAATCACCAGCGACTTACAGTGTTAAAAAGTCAATCAAAGGCGTGAAAGTTCAACCGCTACTTATAGACGTTGCTGAAAACGACAAACTTGAAGGGACAGGTAACATTGATGTGAATGTTACAGGTAAGAGTCTCACGCCTACCGGTATCAAGAAGAATCTATCTGGTACGGTTGTTATCAATTTTGCTGACGGTGCGGTGAATGGCATCAACGTTGCTCAGTTGATTCGTGAAAACTATGCGAAATTTAAAGGGCAAAAAGTTGAAGGCACCAATGAAGCTAAGAAAACAGACTTCAGTGCGATGACGGCGACATTGAAACTCAACAAAGGTGTTGTATCAACGGATAATATGCAAGCTCAGTCTCCATTGTTACGTGTTCGTGGTAAAGGTACCGCAAACTACATCAATGAAACAGTCGACTTTACTATCAGCACGTCAGTTGTAGGTAGCCTAGAAGGCCAGGGCGGTAAAGATATAGATGAGCTGAAAGACATCACGATTCCAATCAATGTGTCTGGTAAGTGGGCAGAACCTAAATTCAAGCTCGTATTCGATGATGTTCTGAAGCAGAAAGCTCAGAAAGAAATCGATCGTGGCGTAGAGAAGCTAACGGACAAAATCAAAGACGAGAAAACCAAAGATGCGGTCGATGGTTTATTGAAGAATCTTTTCAACTAACCGTGCGTGAAAATCAAAAGGGTTGGCATTTTGCCAACCCTTTTTAAATTACTCTGCGAGTGTTACCAATCGACGCCTTTGAGGGCTTTTACGCCAGATTCAAATGCGTGCTTTACATTTTTCACTTCAGAAACGGTATCGGCCATTTCAATCAGGGTTCGATGTGCGCCACGCCCAGTAATAATAACCGACTGCATTTTAGGTCTGTTGCTCAGTGCTTCGACCACTTCGTCTAAGTCGATGTAGCCGTAGCTCACCATATAAGTTAGCTCGTCAAACAAGATGACATCGATAGAGTCGTCTTGCAGCATGCGCTTACATTCTTGCCATACGCCTTGCGCCGCTTCGGTATCAGCGGCTTTGTTTTGAGTTTCCCACGTAAAGCCGGTTGCCATTACTTGGAATTCAACGCCGAGTTTCTCAAGTAGGTTGCGCTCACCGTTGTCCCAAGTACCTTTAATAAACTGCGCGACAGCACAATTCAAACCATGACCCACTGCGCGTGCGATCGTACCGAATCCTGATGTCGATTTACCTTTACCATTTCCGGTAATGATCAGTAGCAGACCTTTTTCCTCTTGAGCAGCAGCGATTTTTGCGTCTACCTGTTCTTTGACTTTTTGTTGGCGAGCTTTATGGCGTGCTTCTTTATTTTCTTCGATAGACATAATACTTCCTCAATTCCTTTTCGTGCTGTGCCCAAGCTAATTTGGGTTCATTGATTTATCTCGCTATGATAGACCAACATATCGTGAAGAAAAACCACCGATAATTCAGGGAATAAAATGAAGAAAATACTTGTTGTTTGTATGGGAAACATTTGTCGGTCACCAACTGGAGAGGCAGTGTTAAGAGCGAAAGCTCAAAAGCTAGGCGTTGAAGTAGAGGTTGATTCGGCAGGTACAATTGGCTACCACGCAGGAAACCGACCGGATTCAAGAGCGATGGCAGCAGGAAAGCAGCGAGGCTATTCTTTTAAAGGAATGCAAGCGCGCCAAGTCACCATTGATGACTTTGAAAAGTTTGACCTTATATTAGCCGCAGATAAAGCAAATTTGGCCGATTTATTGGATATTTGTCCGTTGAAGTATCGACACAAAGTATCGTTATTTTTAAGTCATTCTGAGTCAGTTTACGACGAAGTCCCGGACCCATATTATGGTGGGGAAGATGGCTTTGAACTGGTGCTTGATTTAATCGAAGAGGCATCAGATGCTATTTTGAAGAAGCTATAATCGCCGGGCTTGAAGACAATAGAAAAAGGGATGAGCTCAGCTCATCCCTTTTTATTCGTGTTAACCCGCTAGTATGTCGGTTGCGACTTTGTAGCTTGGGTCTTCCTTCACGTTAATTTCAACCAAGCTGCCAGCTTTGTCCAAAAGTTTACGACAATCTGGGCTTAGGTGACGAAGGTGCAGCGTTTTACCTTGAGCATTGTAACGCTCAGCCAGTGTTTCAATGGCTTCAATTGCAGAGTGATCTGTCACGCGAGAGTCTGCAAAATCGACAATCACATCTTTTGGATCTTCAGGCGCGTTAAACAACTCCAGGAAGTTAGCCGCAGAGCCAAAGAAAATAGGGCCGTGAATCTTGTACTCTTTTGAACCTTCCTCGTTTAAGCACGTGTCGGCATAGATGTGCTTAGCGTGTTGCCATGCAAACATTAATGCAGAAACGATAACACCAACCGCTACGGCAACAGCAAGGTCAGTAAGAACAGTAACAACGGTCACAAGAACAATAACGAAGAAGTCTTGCTTCGGTACGCGGCGTGCTAGCTTAAATGTTGCCCATTCGAATGTACCAATGACAACCATGAACATCACACCAACCAGAGCAGCGAGTGGGATCATTTCAATTAGCGAAGAAGCGAATAAGATAAACATCAATAGAGCGATAGCCGCAACGATACCAGATAGACGGCCGCGACCACCTGAGTTTACGTTGATCATCGACTGACCAATCATCGCACAACCACCCATTGCGCCAAACACAGAACACGTCATGTTTGCCATACCTTGACCGATACATTCGCGGTTAGATTGACCACGAGTATTCGTCATCTCATCTAAAACTGTCAGTGTTAGTAGAGATTCAATTAGACCAATGGCCGCGAGAATGATCGCGTATGGAAGAATGATTTGTAGTGTCTCTAGTGTAAATGGTACCGCAGGAATAGAGAAGGTTGGTAGTGAACCTGCGAGTGTTGCAGCTTCATCTCCAGACATTGTACGCAGGAAGTCAACAACAGTGCGAGTTTCCAGATCCAAGCCAACCACTAAAGCCGTCACCGTTACGATCGCAACAAGTGAAGAGGGTACAGCTGTTGTGATTTTTGGTAGAAAGTGAATGATTGCCATAGTCAGCGCAACCAAACCAAGCATTAGCAGCATCTGGTCTTGTGGTAGCCAAGTAAGCATGCCGTTGATGTCAGGCGCTTTAAACTGACCCAACTGAGCTAGGAAGATAACAATAGCCAGACCGTTCACAAAACCGATCATCACAGGGTGAGGTACGATACGGATGAACTTACCCAATTTAAACATACCAGCGGCAATTTGAAGAATACCAGCGAGCATGATGGCTGCGAATAGGTACTGGACACCGTGAGTCGCGACAAGCGAAACCATTACGACTGCCATGGCACCTGTTGCACCAGAGATCATGCCGGGACGACCACCGAAAATGGACGTAATAAGACCAACGATGAATGCAGCGTAAAGACCGACCATCGGATCTACGCCTGCGACGAACGCAAATGCGACAGCTTCAGGAACCAATGCTAGCGCAACGGTTAAGCCTGATAGCACATCATTTTTTACGGAGTGCTTAGAAAATTGGGGAAATTCGAACATGTTTGTTTTTAAGTTCTCTTTGCAATGAGTTAAACCCGACACATATTCGTATTTGCACAAGCCACTGAGTGGTTGATTTCTAATCAAACATTGCAGTGTAAACCGTAGTATTAAAAGAGCAGCATCAGAATGGTGTCGAAAACTTGAGTCGGCGCATGCTACCGAAAAGTGTGATTAAGTTCAAGAATGATACGAATAATGGCGTACAAATGTGATCGCGAATTGGTATTTATATGAACAATTTATTGGGCAGATATGAAGATAAAAAAGGCTACCAGATGGTAGCCTTTAATTTATTTATGCCGTTAAGCAGTTGAACGTAATGATTTAGCCTAGTTAAAGTTAGGCTTTGTCATCTCTGCCGATGCGCGGTTTTTAGCCACTTGGCTACCCGCACCTTTAGCTTGGTAACGTTCGGTTTTGAACGGTGCTGCTGCAACCGTGATTTCGCGTAGCTCTTGAGGGCCAGGTGCTTTTGTCATCGGTGCGCTAGCGTTTAGCTTAGCAGCAACTTTGATGGCTTCGACTTTAGGCTCTGGTTTAGCTACTGGCGCTTCGGCTGCAATCTCTTTTGCTGCTTCAACCACAGGCTCTTCAGCTGGTGCCGTTTCTACAATGGCATCAACCGGTTCAGCATGTTCAGTTGCAGGAGTTTCAACGATAGGCTCTACAGAGGCTGTTTCTACTACTGCCGATTCAGTTTTTTCTGCGATTACTGCTTCCACAACAGGTGCTTCTACTGCTGGAGATTCAACTTTCGCTTCAACGGTTTCTTGAACCTTGTGTTCAACAACTGGAGCATCTGTTACGACAGGTTGCTCGCGACGAATAATCACTTTACCCATTGCCATTTCTGGACACGCAAAGCCACCTTGGATTGTAGGTACTGCTGCTACAGCTTCTTCCTTAACTCGCTCTTCCTTCTTAGGTGCTGGTTTCGGAATGTAACGTGGCATTACTTTACCCATAGCCATTTCAGGAGAAGCGACACCTCCCTTACGTAGGCGGAACGGGTTAGGGCGGCGATCACGGCCACGGCGACGACGCTGGCCGCTTGCACGCAGGTGACGTGGCGAACGACGATTACGACGTTGCTTAGACTCTGCTTGCTTGTTGTCTTGCTGTGCCTCTACCGCTGCTTCTGTTGGCTTTTCAACTTTAGCTTCAACCGTTTCTTGAGTCTTAACCGCTGTTTCTGCGGCTTTCTTCTCAATAGCTTCTTGGTCCTTAACGCGTACAGACTTGTTCAATTTGCGACGTTGGCGGCGCTCTTTCACTTTTTCTGCTTTCGCATTTTGCTGCTTCGGTTTGCTCTCTTCTGGTTTTGTTTCAGTACGAGCTTCCGCTGCTAGCTGCAGACCTTTTTCCGCTACTTTTGCGTTTGCTTTCTGCTCTTGGGCTTTATCTGCCTGTTGAGCTTTAGGTTTACGCTTTTGGTTACGGTTTTGCGGTTTATTTGTTTGTTGTTGAGCTTCGTTTTGCTCATTAGCCTGCTCATCACGAGGCTTACGACGACGTCGGTTATCGCGATTGTCGCGGTTATCACGATTATCGCGCTGGTTGCTATTGCGACGACGATCGTTACGATCACGTTTGTTACGTCGATTATCGCGATTTGGTTTTTTCTCTTCCTGAGGTTTCTGTTCTTCTTTTGTTTCTTCAGAACCACCGAATAGGAAGCTACCAAGTGCTTTAAACAGACGGCTGAACAATCCAGGTTTCTCTTCTTGTTCAACGTTTTGTTCTTTCTTCTTCGCCTCAGGAGCTGGTTTAGCTGCTGGTGCAGGTGCGGTTTGAGACGGAGCCGCAAAGCCTTTAAGAACTGGCTCTTCAATTCGTTTTGGTTTTACGTCAACTTCCGCTGGCTCTTTACCTTCTGCTTCTTTCATTGCTTCCAGTTTCTTAGGAAGTAAGTAAGAAATCAGATCGAACTCTTCGCCTTCACGAACACGGATAACTTCAAAGTGCGGTGTTTCCATATCAGAGTTAGGAACAACCGTAATTTTCACTTCTTGAATGCGTTCGATATGGTTTACTGAACGACGTTTTTCGTTCAATAAGTAAGAGGCGATTGGCACAGGTACGACTGCAAGTACTTGTGCTGTGTTGTCTTTTAGCGCTTCCTCTTCAATTAAACGAAGTACAGAAAGTGCTAGAGATTCGTTGTCGCGAACGACACCAGTTCCGCTACAGCGAGGACAGATGTGATGGCTTGCTTCTGCAAGAGAAGGGCTCAAGCGCTGGCGTGACATCTCCAACAAACCAAAGCGAGAAATACGACCGATTTGTACACGAGCGCGGTCAAGGCGAACGGCTTCACGTAGACGGTTTTCTACTTCTCGTTGGTGACGAACTGGGGTCATATCAATAAAGTCGATAACCACTAAGCCACCTAAGTCACGTAGACGCAATTGGCGAGCAATTTCGTCGGCTGCTTCTAGGTTCGTGTTTAGAGCTGTTTCTTCAATATCGCCGCCCTTAGTTGCACGAGCAGAGTTGATATCGATAGACGTTAGTGCTTCAGTCGGGTCAATAACAATAGAACCACCAGATGGCAGACGCACTTCACGTTGGAAAGCCGATTCAATTTGGCTTTCGATTTGGTAGTGGCTGAATAGTGGAACTTCGCCTTCATATTTCTTAACGCGGTTAAGGAAATCAGGGCGCACCAATTGAATGTGCTCTTTTGCACGTTCGTAGATGGTGTTGCTATCAATTAAGATTTCGCCAATATCACGACGCAAATAGTCACGGATTGCACGAACGATAACGTTACTTTCTTGGTGGATTAAGAATGGAGCAGGGTTAGAGTCCGCTGCACCTTTGATTGCACCCCAGTGGTTAAGTAGTACATTCAAATCCCACTCAAGCTCTTCAGCACTCTTGCCAACGCCAGCAGTACGTACGATTAGGCCCATGCCCTGAGGCAGTTCCAAAGTACTTAATGCGGCTTTTAGTTGAGTACGCTCGTCACCTTCTATTCGACGAGAAATACCGCCAGCACGAGGGTTGTTAGGCATCAGAACAAGGTAACTACCAGCAAGAGAAATGAAAGTAGTAAGAGCTGCGCCCTTGCTTCCACGTTCTTCTTTTTCCACTTGAACGATAACTTCTTGGCCTTCCGTTAGCACTTCTTTGATGCTTGGACGACCTTGGTAGGTGTAACCTTCAGGGAAATATTCGCGGGCAATTTCTTTGAGAGGGAGGAAACCGTGACGCTCGGCGCCGTAATCAACAAATGCGGCTTCTAAGCTTGGTTCGATACGTGTGATACGTCCTTTGTAGATATTCGCTTTTTTAGATTCATGACCTGGACTCTCGATATCAAGATCGAAAAGTCGCTGGCCATCAACCAGAGCGACACGCAACTCTTCTTTTTGAGTTGCGTTAATTAACATTCTTTTCATTGAAAATTCTCGTTGTCTTTTCTTTTATATCTTTCTTGTCGACTTGCCACTGTTTTTTCGCTCTTTCACGGTGCCTGATCCCATGGCTTGTATTTTGCAGCCTCCCGGCTGGAAGGGGATGCTCTCGGGCACTTCAGTCATCACAAGCCTCTTGTGGTTTCTGTTGGAAACGTAGACTTGTGACCCGCTATTTGGGCGGTAGGTACTCAACGTGAATATGCGAGGAGTAGGGTGGCAAGAGTGTTGAATTCGATGTGTCTCACGCCAATGCTGCACTCGACCTTCAACGATCTACTCACATTGCTTGAGGATAAATGATTGGTAATGAATAAAATGTAACCAAACCTTCCTTAGCAGCTGTGAACTATAGCAGTGCGCGTGGCTATCAGCAATCTGCTTTCACGCAAACGATAGAAAATTTGCCGCTAAACTCAAAATTTCTATTTTATAACTGGCTGTTTCATAAGCAATTGAGATGTGCAAACTGTTCAAGACAGAAAACAAATTGAGAACTTGATTGAGAGTTTTAATAATTTAAACAAAAGCTTGGCGAAATTTAGACCAGTATGTGCCACCGAGAGTTTCTTTTACGACAAGAATAATGTGAAGTCGCACGAAATTGAGTTTACAATACCGCCCATGAACGAAATAAGAACAAAAGTCCAGTTCGTCGACATCGACGAAGATATGGCGGGTCAGCGCATTGATAATTTTTTGCGCAACCAATTAAAAGACATTCCTAAAAGCATGATTTATCGAATTGTGCGTAAGGGCGAAGTGCGCGTAAATAAAAAGCGTATAAAAGCAGAGTACAAGTTAAAAGCAGGCGATCTCGTTCGTATTCCACCGGTGACCGTCGAGAAAAAAGATGACGATGTCGCACCAAGTACGAAACTTAACAAAGTCGCTGAGTTGGAAAATATGATTATCTTCGAAGATGATCATATGTTGATTCTAAACAAACCATCTGGCACCGCTGTGCATGGTGGCAGTGGTTTAAAGTTTGGTGCGATTGAAGCGCTTAGGGCTCTGCGACCTCAAGCTCGCTTTCTTGAACTTGTGCATCGTATTGACCGTGATACTTCAGGGATTTTGCTGGTTGCTAAGAAGCGTTCTGCACTTCGTCACTTGCAAGCCCAGTTTCGTGAAAAGACAGTAAAGAAGTTTTACTTAGCTCTTGTCATGGGGCAATGGAAAAGTAGTTGTAAGGTTGTGAACGCGCCACTGCTCAAAAACGAAGTGAACAGTATTGTTCGTGTTAACCCTAATGGTAAGCAGTCAGAAACGCGTTTTAAGATTTTGGAAAAGTTCGAACAAGCTACATTGATTCAGGCGAGTCCGATTACTGGTCGAACTCACCAAATCCGAGTTCATACGCAATACACTGGTCACCCAATCGCTTGGGATGATCGCTACGGTGATCGCCGCTTTGATGCTTATACAGGTCAAGTTGGTTTAGATCGTTTGTTCCTACACGCGGCAAACATTAAGTTCCAACACCCATCAAATGATGAGTGGATGGAAATCAACGCACCGATGGAACCGAAACTAGAAAAAGTGTTGGCGGGTTTAAGAAACGCGTAACCATGTTTTCCTCGAGGATGCAAAAGGGAGCCTGTGGCTCCCTTTTATCGTATTTGGGTTAAAGGACATCGAGTCCTTGAACATGCAACATATCAATCAAATCAATCAATGGTAGTCCGACAAGTGTGTTCGGGTCTTTACCAACTAATTTCGTAAACAAGCAAATTCCCATGCCTTCGCTTTTAAAGCTGCCTGCGCAGTAAAAAGGTTCTTCCCTGTCGACGTAGCGTTTGATTTGTTCAAGCGTTAAATCTCTAAAGTGCACCTCGAAAGAATCAAAGCCGACTTCTGTATGGTTTGTGACGGTGTTATGTACCGCAAGACCAGTATAGAAAGTGATGACTTTTCCACTTTGAGCCAAAAGTTGATTTATCGCGTTATCTCTATTTAAAGGCTTGCCAACGATTTCACCATTAATGACACAAACTTGGTCACTGCCGATAACTAAACTTGCTTTATCCGTCTGGCAAGATATTGCTTTCTCTTGGGCCAGTCTCTGCACAAGTTCAGTTGGCGTTTCTTGGTCAAAAGGTGTTTCATCGCAATCAGGTGATAAACAAACGAATGGTAGTGAGAGCTTTTCAAGCAGTTGTTTACGAAAAGGGGAAGTTGAGGCTAAAACCAGTTGGTAATTTTTCATTTTGAATTACAATTCGTGGGAGCATTTCCAATAGGATAATCGATCAAAAATGATTCTGGCTAATGCTCTGTATGTTAAGCGCAAAAAAGTACAACTTTTTTGCCTTTTTCTTTGACTAATTTTGATTTGGAAGATAATATTCGCGCCCTATGCAAAAGGTAAAAATACCGCGAACGGTTGACCCAGCTAAAGCTGCACAGAAACGATTGGATTACGATGGCATCATCCAAGCTAGTCTTTTCAAGCGCTTAGTGGAAACAACTGAAGGCGTAAAACGCGACGCAGAAGTCTCATTGTCATTTGGGATGGATGAACAGCGACTCGTTGTTATCTCTGGTAAAGCTAACATCGAAGTCGATTTAGAGTGTCAGCGTTGTAATGAGGTATTCGCACATGAGTGCGAAGTTGAATTCCTTTCTACTCCTTACTACGGTGAGAAAACAGAACAGGAAGCACCAGAAATTTATGATTTGGTAGATCTAAATGAATATGGTGAATTAGACCTCATACAACTTGTTGAAGACGAGTTCATCTTAGCATTACCTCAAATTGCGATGCACGATGAAGCGGATTGTAGCGTTGATTCAAATAACATGGTTTTTGGTGAGATTCCTGAAGAAATTGAGGAAGAAAAACCGAATCCATTCGACGTTTTGAAAAGTCTGAAAAAGTAATAGGTGTGGTAGCCGATTCTTCTTCAGGTTTTTAACCCAATAGTATAGGAGTAGGGTCAATGGCCGTACAGAAAAACCGTAAAACTCGTTCTAAGCGCGGTATGCGTCGTTCACACGATGCGCTAACTACAGCTGCTCTATCTGTAGACGCGACTTCTGGTGAAACTCACCTACGCCACAACGTAACTGCTGAAGGTTACTACCGTGGTCAAAAGGTTATCAACAAGTAAGGTTGAACCTTTGCAAAGTATTACCGTTGCACTTGATGCAATGGGCGGGGATTTCGGTCCACGCGTAACAGTGCCTGCCGCCGTGCAGGCACTGTCTCATTTCCCAGAGCTAAAAGTGATTCTTATTGGTGATCAATCTCTGATCACGTCTCAATTATCTCAACTCGGTACCTCGACCAGTTCCCGCTTGACTATTCTTCACAGCGAGAAAGTTATCTCGAACTCAGAAAAACCTTCATTGGCGTTACGTAATAGCCAAAATAGTTCTATGCGTATGGCTATCGATTTGGTTTCTGAGCAGAAAGCGGATGCTTGTGTTAGTGGTGGCAACACCGGTGCATTAATGGCACTATCGCGTTTCATTCTTAAGTTACTTCCTGGCATTGAACGTCCTGCTTTAGTTTCCGCTTTACCGACGATTACCGGAAAGCGTACTTGGATGCTGGATCTGGGGGCGAATGTATCGTGCGATGCTGATAGCTTGTTCCAATTTGCTGTAATGGGCAGTGCATTAGCTGAAGAACACTTGGGTCGTCCTCCTCGCGTTGCTGTACTCAATATTGGCGCAGAAGAGATTAAAGGTAACGATTTAGTCAAACGTTGCGCAGAAATGCTTTCTCAGACCGATGCGATTAACTTTGTCGGTTATATTGAAGGTAATCAAATTTTGCATGATGTTGCTGACGTCATTGTTTGTGATGGATTTGTCGGCAACGTATGCTTAAAAGCCAGTGAGGGAACAGCTCAACTTTTTATCGAAAAAATTAAAACCAGCATAATGGCATCAACGATAAAGGGTTGGATAGCTAGAAAGTTGTTTTCTAGGCTGTTTAATGAACTAAAAACACTGAACCCCGACCAGTATAACGGCGCAAGTTTGCTAGGATTGCGCGGCATTGTCATAAAAAGCCATGGAAGTGCGGATGTATCTGCGATTGTCAATGCACTTGGCGAGGCAGTACACGAGGTCAAACGACAAGTACCAAGCCGTATTAGCGATCGTTTGGAAGCGGTTTTACTCGAGAGGCATTATTAGTCTTCATGTATAGCAAAATTTTAGGTACTGGCAGCTACCTGCCATCTCAGGTGCGTACAAACGCAGATCTAGAGAAAATGGTAGATACAAGTGATGAGTGGATCGTTGCTCGCACGGGTATTAAAGAGCGTCGAATTGCTGCAGAAAACGAAACTGTAGCAGACATGGCATTCTACGCAGCTGAAAACGCTATCGATATGGCGGGTATTGATAAAAACGATATCGACCTGATTATCGTAGCCACAACGAGCAGTAGCCATACTTTCCCTTCATCTGCGTGTCAGGTGCAGGCAAAGCTTGGCATTAAAGGTTGTCCAGCTTTTGACTTAGCCGCTGCTTGTTCTGGTTTTGTGTACGCATTATCTGTTGCAGACCAACATATCAAATCTGGTATGTGCAAAAACGTACTTGTGATTGGTTCAGATGCTTTGTCTAAAACGTGTGATCCGACAGACCGTTCAACCATCATCCTATTTGGTGATGGTGCCGGAGCCGTTGTCGTAGGCGCTAGCCAAGAGCCTGGCATTATCTCTACCCACATATACTCGGATGGTCAATTCGGAGAGCTTCTAAGCCTACCTGTACCTGTGCGGGGGCAAGATGCGGATAAATGGCTTCATATGGCTGGGAACGAAGTATTCAAAGTCGCTGTAACTCAGCTATCGAAACTAGTAAAAGATACGCTTGAAGCCAACAACATGCATAAGTCTGAACTAGACTGGCTAGTGCCGCACCAAGCGAACTACCGCATTATTTCAGCAACAGCGAAGAAACTTTCGATGTCACTAGACCAAGTCGTGATTACACTTGATAAACACGGCAACACATCAGCTGCAACTGTGCCAACAGCACTAGATGAAGCGGTACGTGATGGTCGTATTAAACGCGGTCAAACTCTGCTTCTTGAAGCGTTTGGCGGCGGATTCACTTGGGGCTCGGCCCTTGTGAAGTTCTAAGTTTCACAAGAATTCAAAATTTAAGGTGCACTTGGTGCATCTTATTTCTTTTTACTTTGCTTAAAGGAAAACAACATGAGCAAGTTTGCTATCGTATTTCCAGGTCAAGGTTCTCAAGCTGTAGGTATGCTTGCAGAACTAGGCGAACAATATGACGTAGTAAAACAAACATTTGCAGAAGCATCTGACGCACTAGGTTACGATCTATGGGCGCTTGTTCAAAATGGACCTGCAGAAGATTTAAACGAGACTTTCCGTACTCAACCAGCTTTGCTAGCTTCATCTGTTGCAATCTGGCGTGTATGGCAGGAACTTGGCTTAGAGCAACCAGCAAACCTAGCCGGTCACAGCCTAGGTGAGTACTCAGCACTTGTATGTGCGGGTGTTATTGACTTTAAAGAAGCCATCAAGCTGGTTGAATTACGTGGTCAACTTATGCAAGAAGCAGTACCAGCTGGTACTGGCGCAATGTACGCGATTATCGGTTTGGCTGATGATGCGATTGCAAAAGCGTGTGAAGACGCAGCGCAAGGCGAAGTGGTCTCTCCAGTAAACTTTAACTCGCCTGGTCAAGTCGTTATCGCTGGTAGCAAAGACGCAGTAGAGCGAGCTGGTGCGCTATGTAAAGAAGCCGGTGCGAAGCGTGCGCTTCCTCTTCCTGTTTCAGTACCTTCACACTGTGCACTTATGAAGCCAGCAGCGGAAAAACTTGCTGTAGCTCTTGAGTCTATCGAATTTAACTCACCACAGCTGCCAGTTATCAACAACGTTGATGTGGTTGCTGAGACAGATCCTGCAAAAATCAAAGATGCGCTTGTTCGTCAGCTACATAGCCCAGTTCGTTGGACTGAAACAGTTGAACTGATGCACGAACAAGGCGTAGAAAATCTTCTTGAGCTTGGTCCTGGTAAAGTTTTAACAGGTCTAACAAAACGTATCGTGAAAACGCTAACTGCAGCAGCAGTGAATGATATCGCATCGCTAGACGCTGCGAAGTAATCCATCAAGCGATAAATTTGCGATAAGAAAAGGAAACACAACATGATGAATCTAGAAGGTAAGATCGCGCTAGTTACCGGCGCAAGCCGTGGTATTGGCCGCGCGATCGCGGAACTTCTTGTCGAGCGAGGTGCTACGGTTATCGGTACTGCTACTTCTGAAAGTGGTGCGGCTGCTATCAGCGAGTATCTTGGTGATAACGGTAAAGGCTTAGCGCTTAACGTGACTGATGTCGAGTCTATCGAAGCGACATTAAAAACGATCAACGAAGAATTTGGTGTGATCGATATTCTGGTGAATAACGCTGGTATTACTCGTGACAACCTATTGATGCGCATGAAAGATGATGAGTGGAACGACATCATCGATACCAACCTAACGCCAATCTACCGCATGTCTAAAGCGGTTTTACGCGGCATGATGAAAAAACGTGCGGGTCGTATCATCAACGTAGGCTCTGTTGTTGGTACCATGGGTAACGCAGGTCAAACTAACTACGCAGCAGCGAAAGCGGGCGTGATTGGTTTTACTAAATCAATGGCTCGTGAAGTTGCGTCTCGTGGTGTAACAGTGAACACTGTTGCTCCTGGTTTCATCGAAACTGACATGACTAAGGCACTAAATGATGACCAACGTGCGGCAACTTTGTCGAACGTGCCAGCAGGTCGTTTAGGTGACCCACGTGAAATTGCATCAGCAGTAGTTTTCCTTGCTTCTCCTGAAGCAGCGTACATTACTGGTGAAACTTTGCATGTAAATGGTGGCATGTACATGGTTTAATGCGACAGTTTATGCAAAATAAGCTATTTTACATTGTGAAAAATAGCCTATAGTTGCAGTTAACTGTCATGAACTTGTCATGCTTATGCGCAAGATTTGTGCATGATTTAAGTCAAAAATGTATTGAAATTCGGTTAAATTCGCTAATTTTGTGGTTTGACCAGCAAGGACCCCCTTGCAACTTTCAATAGTTCGAATAAACTACGGAATCATCGCATTAGGCGAAATCTGTAAAGGAAAAGAAAAATGAGCAACATCGAAGAACGCGTAAAGAAAATCATTGTTGAACAGCTAGGTGTAGACGAAGCAGAAGTTAAAAACGAAGCTTCTTTCGTTGACGATCTAGGTGCTGATTCTCTAGACACTGTAGAACTAGTTATGGCTCTAGAAGAGGAATTCGACACTGAGATTCCTGACGAAGAAGCTGAGAAGATCACTACTGTTCAAGCTGCAATCGACTACGTAAACAGCGCTCAGTAATTAGCTTTCCCAGGCGGTCTCCTAGACCGCCTGTGTTCTTTCTAACTTCTTCTATCCTCTCATAGAAATATTCAATTCCCGGAGAATTATATCGTGTCCAAGCGTCGTGTAGTTGTCACTGGCATGGGTATGTTGTCACCGGTAGGCAACACAGTAGAATCATCTTGGAAAGCCCTGCTAGAAGGTCAAAGTGGTATCGTAAATATCGAGCACTTTGATACTACGAACTTCTCAACTCGTTTTGCAGGTCTTGTTAAAGATTTCGATTGCACAGAGTACATGTCTAAAAAAGATGCTCGTAAGATGGACCTTTTCATCCAGTACGGCATTGCAGCGGGTATTCAAGCTCTTGATAACTCTGGCTTACAAATTACCGAAGAAAATGCGGCTCGAGTTGGTGTTGCTATCGGCTCAGGCATTGGCGGTCTTGACCTTATCGAAACTGGCCATACTGCATTAGTAGACAAAGGCCCTCGCAAAGTTAGCCCATTTTTTGTTCCTTCGACCATTGTAAACATGGTTGCAGGTAACCTATCTATCATGCGTGGTCTTCGTGGTCCAAATATCGCGATTTCTACCGCATGTACTACTGGCCTGCATAATATCGGCCATGCAGCACGTATGATTGCCTACGGCGATGCAGATGCGATGGTTGCTGGTGGTGCAGAAAAAGCTTCTACGCCTCTTGGCATGGCTGGCTTCGGTGCAGCTAAAGCACTATCTACTCGTAATGAAGAGCCTCAAAAAGCGTCTCGCCCATGGGATAAAGGCCGTGATGGTTTTGTTCTAGGTGATGGTGCTGGCATGATGGTGCTTGAAGAGTACGAACACGCAAAAGCACGTGGCGCGAAGATTTACGCAGAACTGGTTGGTTTTGGTATGTCTGGTGATGCTTACCACATGACATCTCCAAGCGAAGACGGCTCTGGTGGTGCACTTGCGATGGAAGCGGCGATGCGTGACGCTAACATCACAGGTACTCAAGTAGGTTATGTGAATGCTCACGGTACTTCTACTCCTGCTGGTGATGTTGCAGAAATCAAGGGCGTGAAACGTGCTCTTGGTGAAGAAGGTGCGAAGCAAGTTCTTGTGTCTTCAACTAAGTCTATGACGGGTCACCTATTAGGTGCTGCAGGCTCTGTTGAAGCAATTATCACGGTTATGTCTTTGGTTGACCAAATTGTTCCGCCAACCATTAACCTTGATGATCCAGAAGAAGGTCTAGACATCGACCTTGTGCCGCATACAGCGCGCAAAGTTGAAGGTATGGAGTACGCTATCTGTAACTCGTTTGGCTTTGGTGGTACAAACGGTTCTTTGATCTTCAAGAAGTTCGCTGAGTAACACTATCTAACCTAATTTAGATAAGCGAAACTTGTATTCTAACGGCTCGATGCTTAGCATTGAGCCGTTTTGTTTTATTTGTTGTCTGCTAATTTGAAGGTACGTGAATGTTTTGGGTAAATGGAGTTCCGCAAACGCATGTAGAGCTAGGTGATCGCTCATTCCAATACGGTGATGGAGGCTTTACCACCATCCTGACCCAAAATGGAGAGTTGGTTTACTGGCAGGAACATACTGAGCGCATGAGTGCTTGCCTTGACGCTTTGAAGATCTCTTCACCTGACTGGAAAGTTGTGCATGATTGGGCAAGCAAAGCGGTTTTATCTGACGCACGAGCGGGGGTGAAGATTCACGTTAGCCGCGGTATTGGCGGGCGAGGGTATAGCCCTAATGGGATTGAAAGCCCTATCGTGACGATTTCCAATTTTGTGTTTCCTTCTCATTATTCATCTTGGCAAGAACAAGGTGTGGACTTGGGCGTTTGTAATACTCGTCTAGGGATTCAACCTTTACTTGCGGGACATAAGCACAACAACCGTTTAGAGCAGATTCTCGCCAAGGCTGAAATCGACAATACAGAGTTTGCAGATGCAATAACGTTAAATGTGCAAAACCATGTCATTGAAACTACAATGGCCAACCTTTTTTGGGTTAAAGGTAATAAAGTATTTACGCCGGAGCTGACCTTATCAGGCGTTACGGGCGTAATGCGTCGTAAGGTGCTTGAGTTACTTAAAGTAAGTCATATTGAAGTCATCGAGGGGCGTTTTATACTTCCAGATTTGCTGAGTGCTGACGAGGCTTTCATGTGTAACTCAATATTAGGTGTCGCACCTATTCGCAGCATAGTGACATCGAACTCTAAGACTATATTTCCGATAGGAAAATTGACTCAACGACTGCAAGGGAATTTAACTACGTGATTAAAAAACTGTTGGCTTTTGTTGTGCTGATCGCAGTGATAGGCGCAGCAGCTGTTTTTTATATAATTTCACAGGCTAAACAATACGTTGAAAAGCCTATTCTATTGGAACAACCTCAGCTGTTTACTGTAGAAAGTGGTACAAGCTTTCATCATGTCATGCGCGCCTTAGTTGAAGATGAGGTGATTGAAACATCGGAGTACATCCGTTTAATTCCTCACTTATATCCAGAATTGTTGCAAGTGCGAGCGGGTACTTACCAACTTGAGCCTGGTATGTCGCTTTCGCAAACATTGGAGCATCTGAATAATGGAAAAGAATACCAGTTTGCGATCACTTTTGTTGAAGGCAGCCGCTTTTCTGAATGGGTAGATCAACTAAAAAGTGCTCCTTATTTAAAGCATGATTTAACCGAACTGTCAGAAAAAGAAATGGCTGCGAAGCTTGGAATTGAGAGAGAAAAGCTAGAAGGGTTGTTTTTAGCAGAAACCTACCATTACACAGCGGGTGCGAGTGAAAGCCAGTTATTAAAGCGAGCGCATCGAAAACTCAATAAAATACTGGACGCTAGCTGGGAAGCTCGTCAAGAAAAGCTGCCATTACAGGACAAATATGAAGCCTTGATTCTCGCGTCTATCATCGAGAAAGAGACGGCTATTGATTCTGAGCGTGAGCGCGTCGCTTCTGTGTTTATCAACCGATTGAACAAACGCATGCGGTTACAAACTGATCCGACAGTTATTTATGGTATGGGTGATGCCTACGATGGCAACATTCGTAAGAAAGATTTGCGTACGCCAACACCATATAACACCTATACCATCAATGGTTTGCCACCAACACCGATTGCGATGGCTGGTGAAGCTTCCATTGAAGCGGCTTTGAACCCAGAAAGCAGCAACTATTTATATTTTGTAGCAAGTGGAAAGGGCGGACATGTATTTTCGAAATCCCTTGCTGAGCACAACCGTGCTGTTCGTGCCTATTTAAGAGAACTAAGAAAGAACAAATGATGAAAGCAAACTTTATTGTCGTTGAAGGCCTAGAAGGCGCGGGTAAAAGCACTGCGATTAAAACCGTTTTAGATACGCTAAAAGCGGCCAGTATTGAGGATATCGTAAATACCCGTGAGCCAGGAGGCACACCGCTAGCAGAAAAAATGCGCGCTCTGGTGAAAGAAGAGCACGAAGGCGAAGAACTTAAGGACATGACGGAGTTGCTGCTTCTGTACGCTGCACGTGTTCAGTTGGTTGAGAACGTGATCAAACCAGCTTTGGAAAACGGTCAGTGGGTGGTTGGTGACCGACATGATATGTCGTCGCAAGCTTATCAAGGTGGTGGCCGTCAGATTGACGCATCGTTAATGAAAAATCTCCGGGATACAACGCTTGGTGATTTTAAACCTGCTCTCACTCTCTATATGGATATTGACCCTCGTGTTGGGCTTGAGCGTGCACGTGGGCGTGGTGAGTTAGATCGTATAGAGAAGATGGATATTAGTTTCTTCGAGCGTACACGTGAGCGTTATTTGGAGATTGCTCATGCCGATCCTTCCATCGTTATCATTAACGCAGAACAGACGATTGAAGGCGTGTCGCGTGATATTCGGGACGCTCTAAACGAGTGGCTAGCTCGTCAATAAGTGAAACGTAAATTTAGGTGACTCATGTTAAATGATTATCCATGGCTACAGCCAATATGGGATAACCTCAAAGTAGGGTTAGAGTCGGACAGAATACCAGGTGCGCTTTTATTACAAAGCGAGCAGGGCTTGGGCATCGAAAAACTTATCGAGTTTTTTAGCCAAGCACTTCTTTGCCAAAATTACGCGAGTGAAGCATGCGGTTTTTGTCATAGCTGCCAGCTAAATCAATCTCAAAACCACCCTGATTTACACTGGATCAAGCCAGAGAAAGAAGGAAAGGCGATAACGGTGGACCAAATTCGCGCTTGTAACCGTCTTGCTCAGGAATCATCTCAGCTTAATGGTTACCGCCTATTTGTAATAGAACCGGCGGACTCTATGAACGAGTCGGCATCGAATGCGCTGTTAAAGACGCTAGAAGAGCCTGGGGCAAAGTGCTTGTTTTTGCTCGTTACCCACAATCAGGAGCGTCTGCTCCCAACGATTCGTAGCCGTTGCCAACACTGGGTTGTTGCGCCTCCGTCAGCGGAACAAGCGATGCAATGGATGCACGAACAAGGGGCGAAGCAAGTTCCTGCTTATGCCTTAAAACTGAATATGGGCTCTCCAATAAAAACATTGGATGCGTTAAATAATGGTGAGCTCGAAGCTTACTTGGCTTTTGAACGCAGTTTTATTAAGGCAATGTCTTCGCCTGTTTCAGACGTTTCTGAGTGTGCTTCTTTAATCGCTAAACACTCAGAGCAATCACTAGACTGGGCATGGTATTTACTGACAGATGCTCAGAAAGCGCAGTTTGGTGTATCAGAAGCTCAAATGCTTCCGGGCGCGACAAAGTTTCAATCGGACAACTATAACGGTTTGTACTCATCAGCGAAGGCGCTGATGAACCTGAAAGCTCAGGTGCAAGCCTTTCCTGGCCTGAACCTTGAGCTACTATCAATGAATTGGTTAATTGAATCACGAGAGGCATTATGTTCGTAGATTCTCATTGTCATTTAGACAAATTGAATTACGACGATCTCCACATCAATGTGGAAGACGTTATTAACAAAGCTAAACAAGCAAACGTAACTGAACTACTTTCTGTTGGAGTAACGCTGGATTCTTTCCCGAAAATGATGGAAATGATCGAGCCTTATGACAATGTTTATGCTTCGTGCGGTGTGCACCCACTTGATGTTGAAAGCGACTTTTCGATGGACGTATTGCGCCACCATGCGTCGAATGCAAAAGTCGTCGCTATTGGCGAAACGGGTTTAGATTATCATTACAAGCCCGAAACGGCCGCGTTACAGAAAGAGCGCTTTGAGCAACACGTTGATCTTGCAGTGGAGCTCAACAAACCTTTAATTATCCATACCAGAAACGCACGTGCGGATACTCTAGATATTTTGCGTAAGGGTGGGGCAGAGAAATGTGGTGGTGTTATCCACTGTTTTACAGAAGATCTTCCATTTGCTGAAGCTGCACTGGAGCTGGGGTTTTATATTTCTATCTCGGGGATTGTTACTTTCCGTCAAGCTACAGAGCTAAAAGAAGTGGTGAAGACTCTACCTTTAGAGAAGCTTCTTATTGAGACAGATTCTCCTTACTTGGCTCCTGTCCCTCATCGTGGCAAAGAGAATCAACCCGCTTACGTTGTCGAAGTCGCTTCTTATATTGCGCAACTCAAATCGTGCTCTCTTTCTGAAGTGGCACAAAAAACCACCGAAAACTTCCGAAATCTTTTTTTGCGATGAAAAAATAATAAGAGCATAAAAAAGGAGCTTAGGCTCCTTTTTTGTTGATAAAAACAACAGATACGCTCACGAGTTTAATGTTTACTAAAAATGTTGATTTAATAACATTCAAAAATCACAAATGTAATTTTGTTACTAAAAATAACATTGGGGCGTATTTTATTTACGCCTTAAAATTAATTATATAAATAATTAATTCTTTATAAAACAGTAATATAAGTGCAATGCAAACCTTTTCATCGGCTGTTTTTGGGTGTGATCCAAGACTTGTTTTGAAACTAAATTTCGTAACTGTGTGGAAAGTTTGAGGGTCATCAATATATATTTAGAGCCGGAAAATATAATGCAGTTGTGGTTACATTTTCATTGGGTGCTAACCTTTAGGCTACGGGGGTGTGCCGTTAGTGCCCAAATAATACTTATAAATTTATCAGGAGCATAAACATGTTTAAGAACCTTTTTGCTAACCTGCAAAAAGTTGGTAAGGCTCTGATGCTTCCAGTATCAGTTTTACCAGTTGCAGGTATTTTATTAGGTGTGGGTGCTGCCCATCTAAGCTTTATTCCAGAGATCGTTTCTAATCTTATGGAACAAGCTGGTGGTTCAGTATTCGGCCAAATGGCACTTCTATTTGCAGTAGGTGTAGCTCTAGGCTTCACTAACAACGACGGTGTTGCAGGTCTTGCAGCTATCGTTGGTTACGGCATCATGACGGCAACGCTAGGTGTAATGGCGGGCGTTATGGGTGTTGAGAAAATCGATACAGGTGTACTAGGTGGTATCCTTGTCGGTGGTGTGGCTGCTTGGGCATTCAACCGTTTCTTCAAAATCCAACTTCCAGAGTACCTTGGCTTCTTCGCTGGTAAGCGCGCAGTGCCAATCATCACTGGTTTTGCTGCGATCATCCTAGGTGTTATCCTTTCTGTTATCTGGCCACCAATTGGCGGTGCAATTTCTGCATTCTCTGATTGGGCTGCACACCAAAACCCACAGCTAGCATTCGGTATCTACGGTGTTGTTGAGCGTTCTCTAATCCCATTCGGTCTACACCACGTATGGAACGTACCGTTCTTCTTCGAAGCAGGTTCTTGTGTTAACGCTGCCGGTGAAGCTCAAAATGGTGTACTAACTTGTTACCTAGTTGCTGATGAAGCATCTCGTGCTGCTGGTAATGGCTTCGGTCAGCTAGCGGGTGGTTACATGTTCAAGATGTTCGGTCTACCAGCTGCAGCAATCGCAATTGCTCATTGTGCTAAACCAGAAAACCGTGCAAAAGTAATGGGTATCATGGCGTCAGCTGCACTGACTTCATTCCTAACTGGTATTACTGAGCCAATCGAATTCTCATTCCTATTCGTTGCTCCACTACTATACGGTATCCACGCTCTACTAGCTGGTTCTGCATACATCGTTTCGAACACTCTAGGCTTTGTACACGGTACTTCTTTCTCTCACGGTCTGATCGACTTCCTAGTTCTATCTGGTAACGCTCAGAAGATGGTGCTAATGATTGCCGTTGGTCTAGTTTACGCAGTAATTTACTACGTAGTGTTCCGTGGTGTAATCACAGCGCTTGACCTAAAAACACCTGGCCGTGAAGATGAAACGGAAAGTGCAGCTGTAGCTTCTGGCTCTGATATGGGCGGTGAACTGGTTGCAGCGTTTGGCGGTAAAGCTAACATTACTGGTCTAGATGCATGTATCACACGTCTACGTGTAGCAGTTGCAGATACAGCAGCTGTTGACCAAGACAAGCTAAAACAACTAGGCGCTGCTGGTGTTGTAGTTGTAGCTGGTGGTGTACAGGCTATCTTCGGTACTAAGTCAGATAACCTAAAAACTGAAATGGATGAGTGGATTCGTAACCACGGTTAATCGCAGTCATTCATAGTAATGCATAAAAGGAGGCTTCGGCCTCCTTTTTTAGTTCCTATTTTATTAACTGACAGTTCCTTTTTAGTGTGATCCTAAACTCATCTTTACTTTTGTCAGCTTTTTCATACATCGAGCTTACCCATCGTTGACATATTGATATGCCATTATGTTTGAATAGCGAATAATGTTTTTTTGAATAATTGATAACGTGTATGAAGAACAAATTCATTTTAGTTTTGGGACTAGTTTCTAGTACGGCAATGGCGGCAAGCGAACCAACGGATCTATCAGTTGGTATGGCTGTCGATCAACAATTAAGTGTTGTTGTAGAGTTAGATAACAAATATCGTGGCATTATCGGAAACGATGGTATGGCGTTTGATTACATCGCTAAGCGTGGAACATTCGATCAAAACATGCCTGTGACTTGGTATGTCGGCGTTGGTGGCTGGTATGAATGGGATGACGAGTTTGGTGTGAGAGTACCACTTGGTGTGAACTGGGATTTATCACGCGGCTGGGACCTTTATGGTCAAATACACCCAGAGCTAGATCTTTACAAAGGTGCTGACTTGCTACTTGGCGGCGCCGTTGGCATCAAGTACAGTTTCTAGAATTGAACTAATGTATGTATAAAAAAACGCCGGTAACTACCGGCGTTTTTTATGTGGAACTTAACGTTCTATTGTTTATCCATGGCTCGCTTGATGCAAACGGCAGCGCCGCCCCAAGTGATACCTAAACCAATAACCATCATAATAATTGCGCTGATTGTCATTTTGCTGTCTCCTTGCGGTTCACTGCGTTGATCACTAGACCAAAGATAAAGAGTGCGGCGATAAGTGCCCAGCCTAAAGTTAGATCATAGCCACCGTAGCCTTCAGTAATTAGGGCGTATAGCTTGGTCGCTAAGATAATGGCGAGCATGATTGGTGTAACGAAGCGTAAGCAGATCTCGAACCATTGACCAACAGAGAAATCAGAGCGCTCGTTAACGTAATTACGTACTTCTGGCACGCGCTTCAATAGCCACGCCATCAAGACAATCTCAACCAGACCACCAACCATGATGCCAACGTTGTTTGCAAAGTGGTCTACTAGATCGAGTAGCAGCAGACCGCCATTGGTAGCAAACGCCATAGAGACAACGAAGCCAATACCAATCACAACATTTGCAGCTTTTTTACGGCTCCACTTCAGCTTGTCGATAATGGCTGAAGTTACGGCTTCCATAATTGAAATATGCGAACTTAGACCAGCAACCACCAGTGCAAAGAAGAACAGTGGACCAAGAATATATGGGGCAGGTAGTAGGTTAATTGCCGCAGGTAAAGTAACAAAAGCCAAGCCAACGCCTGCAGATACCACCTCTGTTAACGGCTTACCTTGCTCTTGAGCCATGTAACCCAATACTGAGAAGATCATGATGCCGGCTAGGATCGAGAAGCCACAGTTGATCAACACGGTCATAAACGCGTTATTCGTTATGTCTGACTTTTCTGGTAGGTAGCTAGAGTAAGCTAGCATGATGGCGAAGCCGATACTTAGCGTAAAGAAGATCTGACCATATGCCGCTGCCCATACTTTCACATCCCAAATTTTGCTGAAATCGGGTTCGAACATGTAGTTCACGCCATCTAGAGCTCCTGGCAAGAAAATCATACGTCCGATTAAGAAAATCACCATCAAGAATAGGATTGGCATCATAATTTTAGATGCTCGTTCAATTCCTGATTTCACGCCTTTGGCAATAGCGGTGTAAGTAATTGCCCAAGCAATCACCATGGATAAAGCAATCTTCCATTGAATACTGCCTAAGTCTGTTGGTGAGTTGTCACCTAGCTTTAGGTATTCATTAAAGAAAAATGCGTTGGTATCGGTTCCCCAACCTTGAGTGAACGACAACCCAAAGTAAGAAATCGACCAACCGATAACAGCCACATAGTAAACGGCAATAACTGCAGCCACACCAACTTGGAACCAGCCAAGCCATTCAAATTTAGAATGAATTTTCGCTAGTGTTTTTGGTGCCGAGCCTCGGTATTTTTGTCCCATACTGAACTCAAGGATCATAAATGGAATACCGGCAGTGATCATGGCAAAAATGTAAGGAATAAAAAATGCGCCGCCACCGTTTTCATAGGCCATGTATGGGAAACGCCAAATGTTTCCCAAACCGATAGCAGACCCAACTGCTGCTAAGATGAATCCCGCCCGGGATCCCCATTGTTCTCGCTTCATATTTGACTCCTATAAGACTCCCTGAGGAATGAAGCTCTCTACGTAACACAGTAATAATTGCGCAAACAGTTGGAAGAAAGGACCGCTGTTATCCATCAGCTTTTCTATCCTTAATTCTAACTTTTTATAATTTTATAGAGCTATATTCTGGCTACTGTAAGAGAAAGTAGATTATTAATCTTAAAATTTTGATGTGTGTTTGATAAAACTGAAATATTTATCTGTTTTCACTGATCAGACTAACTTCTAATAATACTTAGCGCAATAGAATCTAAATGTTAATTCAGATGCGTTGTCTGGTTTTAATCTTGTTAAATTTGAGTTTGATTGTGGTTTTGTGTGGGTGGTTGGTTGTTTGTCTGGAATAAATAACTGGGATCTAATAATTGCTTTGGTGTTTAAGACTATTTTGATGAATTAGGGCGTACGGCTATCTTTTGTGCACCTATCTAGATGATGCTTCGTTACTTTGCCAAACAATGGTGTTTAGACGATGTCCTTTATCGGCTCTGTGCAGGACTCGTTCAGCGTTCTTTGTGACGAGCCCTACAGAGGAACATGCATAAAAATTAGAAGCGGAAACTAAAACCAACATTTGATTGGAATTGGTTCATCCAATCAGTATCGAACTTAATGATACAGTTTGAGCCGTCATTAGGTAGAGTACAGGCGCCAGATGTATCGTTATCAACGACCGTTCCTAACCATCTCAGTTGGGCTGTTAACGCAAAGTTCTTTGAAAATTCATATTCCAGCCCTGCAAAAGCGCTAGCCGAAAATCCGTATTTTTTGTCTACCCAATCCACATCGGCATAAGAAGCGCCCAAACCTACACCGATATAGGTTTGCCAATTTTCTGCGACAGGATAGTACATGCTGCTTTGGAAGTGCAGATAATGGATATCTGCCGAGTTGGACAGCTTTTCAAGTTCCGTCGATTGATTGGAGTAAAACAATCCGATCCTTCCTTTTTCTAAGGGAGTCTCGACTGAGAGAGCGTAGTTCACTGCGGGGTCGAGATCGTATGTATTACCACTTTCATCCTCTACTTGGCCGCCTCCTGTATAGCCTATGTATGGTGTAACGATGATATTCGCTTGTGCATTGATAGCAGTACTCATCATCATGATTCCTACTAGCCAGCTGAGTTTTTGGTTCATGCCCTATCTCCTTATTATGACTAAGCTAATTGTGATGGGTTAGTCAAAATTGCGCGACTAAATTAAGCAAATCTTGAACATATTTCACACCGGTGTTATTAATTTGTTACATATTAAGGAGGTGTTTATGGAACACGATCTAAAATCCGCATTAATCATTGTGGTGACTGTTTTTGCAGTGCTTTTGTCATTTGGCATCATTGCTATTACAACAGCTTAAGATAACCACTTTTACCAAACGTTTTAACAAAATGGCGTGAGCCTATGATACGTAACAGCGGTATAATCACAGAAAGCCATGCAGAGCTTGATGTAAAAGTTTATGAGCACTTTAGGCATGGTAAAACTGCTTTAGTCACGCAAGGTGGAGGGCAGAGAGGGATTTTTACCGCTGGCGTTTTAGACGCCTTTTTACTTTCCAACTTCGATCCTTTCGATGAATTCTATGGCACCTCTGCCGGAGCACTTAACTTATGTTCTTACTTGTGTCGTCAACATGGCATGGGCAAAGCTTTTATTACCGAGCTGACAACGTCTCCTGAATTTTTTAATCTGTTTCGCTATATCCGAAAGCAGCAGTACTTAGGTTTAGAGTGGGCATTAGAACGGATTCAAGATTTCCCATACAAGCTTGACCTTGATTTAGGTCGTAGTGCATTGGGAAAACGAGGAGCGTTTGCTGCGGTAACGAATATAGAGACGCTATCAGATCAATATCTACCAATCTTGGATGACTCGTGGTTTAACACTATGCTAGCGACATGTGCGATTCCCAAGTTGTACCACGGACCTGTCGACGTAAATGGCAATAAGTTTGTTGATGGCGGCGTGTCTGCCTCTATCCCTGTTCAAGAAGCGTGGCGTCAGAATGCTCGCAACATTATTGTCATTCGCACAGAGCCGTTTTCAGAGATTGAAGCGAGAGCCCAAAGTGAAGTGGGGGATGTGCCTGTCGAATGGTATCGAGAGTCTATCAACTCAGTACAGCAATCATGGCAGCAAAAAGTGAATCAGTGGAAGCTGGATTGGGCGTCGTTCTTCCAACAAAAAATTAATGCAGCACATCAATCGAAGCTTGCAGGGAAAATGCTGTTAAATGGAGGTCGTTGGTTGTTCGGTGCCGATAACTTGTATCGTTTAAGTCATCTGATTGGTGAGAATTTTGATTCAGGTTTAGCCGACATGCTGATGATTCATTATCAAACATTTGAGCTCACTCAGGCCTTTATATCTGCTCCACCTGACGACACTTTTATTTTACAAGTTGCGCCTAAAGAGGGGCTTCGTTCTTCTTCTTTGTTAAGTGACCAAGAGTCACTAGAGCATGACTATCAACTTGGGCTTCAAGCTGGGTTTAACCTAGTTCAACTCTATGACCAGCTGGATGTTGAAATTGATGGTAGAGAGAGAGCATAAACCTTCTTACGTTCACGATGTGCGCAATATACAAAGCATATAAATAAGGCTCCATTTTCGGAGCCTTATTTGCGGGTTCTTGTGGTTAACTCCGGTTAGGTATAACGACTACGCTTGTAGAATGCGCATGCAGTTGGTTGAGCCAACAACATCCATTACATCGCCTTGAGTAATAATGACTAAATCACCTTTGTGCAAGTACCCTTGCTCTTTAAGGCTAGTAATCGCTGCTTGAGCCGTTGGTAAACCCGCATCACTTTTTGACTCGAAATATACAGGTGTCACGCCTCGGTATAATGCTGCTCGATTTAGTGTCGATTCATTCCGTGATAAGGCAAATATTGGCAAGCCAGAGCTTAAGCGAGACATCATCAACGCAGTCCTGCCGGACTCAGTTAACGAGATCATCGCTTTAATTCCTTCCATGTGATTCGCAGAGTACATGGTTGCCATTGCGATGGTTTCTTCAGCGGTTTCGAAGGTTCTATCTAAGCGATAAGTAGATAGACTTGCCTCCGACATTTTTTCTGCCCCCACACATACTTCGGCCATGGATTTGACCGTTTCTACAGGATATTTACCTGCAGCAGTCTCTCCAGACAGCATCACCGCGTCAGTGCCGTCTAGAACCGCATTGGCCACATCCATCACTTCAGCACGCGTTGGCATTGGGCTAGTAATCATGGACTCCATCATTTGTGTCGCAGTAATCACGATACGGTTTAAACTGCGTGCGCGGCGAATCAGTTTTTTCTGGACACCTATGAGCTCAGGGTCACCGATTTCTACACCAAGGTCACCACGTGCAACCATCACTACATCGGATGCGAGAATAATGTCGTCAATAGACTCATTGGTCGCGACGGTTTCTGCTCGTTCGACTTTAGCCACTAACATGGCTTCAAGGCCTGCATCTCTGGCTAAGCGTCGAGCGTAATGCATGTCTTCGCCGTTACGCGGGAATGAAATAGCAAGGTAGTCTACTTGAATTGCTGCGGCGGTAAGAATGTCGGCTTTATCTTTCTCTGTGAGCGCATCGGCTGACAATCCGCCGCCTTTTTTGTTGATCCCTTTATTGTTGGACAGTGGACCACCGACAATCACACGGGTATGAACTTTATTACCCTCTACTTTGGTAACTTGCAGCTGAACGCGTCCATCATCGAGTAATAAAATGTCATTTGGTGAAACATCTTGCGGTAGTTCTTTATAATCTAACCCTACAGATTCTTGATTGCCTTCACCTTTTGGTAAATCACTATCTAATGTGAATTTATCGCCCACATTCAAAATGACTTGGCCGTCTTTAAACGTTGATACACGGATTTTAGGGCCTTGTAAGTCACCAAGAATTGCAACCTGACGCCCAAGTCTTGCTGCAATGGTACGGACTTTGTTCGCACGTTGAATGTGGTCTTCACTGGTTCCATGTGAAAAATTCATACGGACAACGTTTGCACCGGCTTTGATGATCTCCTCAAGTATATTGTCCTTATCCGTTGAAGGACCCAGCGTAGTGACAATTTTTGTTCGTCTTAATTTGGAAGTCATAGATTCTCCGATGAATGTGTGTACAGGTAACTTGAACTCTATCCTTACTTTACGCAATCGCTCTCAAGGTTAGCCTCGCTTAGCCCACACCTTAAAGCTACTTGAATATAAGTATATGCACAGAATGTTTACATTAAGAGTAACCCCGGTAAAACAGACAGATATTCGACAGGCAATGGCCTTATTGATAAAAATACGCTGCTTTAAAGGCATTACTTCATAATTTAGTGAATAAAAATAAGTTATTTTTCAAACAATTTAACAGGAGTAGATTCTTCGTTATTTGATTGAATACACAAACAAACAGGTTTATACGTGATGCTTGTCACGGGGATTTATTAATTCACTTCACAATTAGTTCGCAAAGTAAAAAAATTGTCCCGTTATAGAATTTCGGAGTGCAAGATGTACATGGCTCAACCGGGCCATATTGATCATATCAAACAGGTCAATGCTGGTCGTGTATATAAACTAATTGACCTAAAAGGTCCTATTTCTCGAATTGATTTGTCCAAGCAGAGTGAGCTTGCTCCTGCTAGTATCACCAAAATCACTCGAGAATTAATTGAAGCGCACTTGATTCATGAAACGACAGTACAAGAAGCGACGAGTCGTGGTCGACCTGCTGTCGGTTTGCAGGTCAATAATGAAGGCTGGCAATTTTTGTCAATGCGTTTGGGGCGGGGTTATTTAACCATTGCTTTGCATGAGTTAGGCGGTGATGTACTAATCGATACTAAAATCGAGATACACGAGCTTGATCAAGACGATGTGCTTGAGCGCCTGCTTTACGAAATTGAAGAATTCTTTCAGACTTACGCGGATCAACTTGATCGTGTTACCAGTATTGCCCTTACGCTGCCTGGTCTCGTGAACTCAGAGCAAGGTGTCGTTTTGCAGATGCCTCATTACAATGTCGAAAATCTTGCTCTTGGACCAGAGATATACAAAGCAACGGGCTTGCCAGTTTTCATTGCCAATGACACGCGAGCTTGGGCATTAGCAGAAAAGCTTTTTGGTCATTCTCAAGATAATGACAACTCCGTTCTTATCTCTATCCACCACGGTTTAGGTGCGGGCATCATTCTGGATGGGCGCGTTTTGCAAGGCCGTCACGGTAACATTGGTGAACTCGGGCATATTCAAATTGACCCAAATGGAAAACGTTGTCATTGCGGCAATATTGGCTGTTTGGAAACCGTTGCCAGTTCTCAGGCAATTCGTGAAGAAGTCGTAAGACGAATCGCTGATGGCGAAGACTCTATTCTTGCTAAACAAGAGGAAATGAGTATTGAGAGCATTTGTGAAGCCGCTGCAAACGGTGATCCTTTGGCCGTCGATGTGATTGAAAAACTTGGACGCTACTTAGGCTCTGCAATTGCTATTGTGATCAACTTATTTAACCCTGAGAAAATCTTGATCGGTGGTGTGATTAACCAAGCAAAAGATGTGCTTTATCCTGCGGTTCGTCGCTGTATCGAAGAGCAGAGTTTACCTGTTTATCACCAAGATCTTGAGCTGGTGGAGTCTCGTTTCTATAAGCAAGCCACAATGCCTGGTGCCGCGTTGATTAAGCAAGCGTTGTACGATGGTCAACTATTGATGAAGGTTGTGGAAGGTTAAGTACTTTTTAACATGATGATGTGCCTGGCTGTTGAGACTGCATTTGTAGGTGATTTAGGGTGAGACTTAACGGCTCACCCTTTTTGATCGCCTATTACTAGAAAGGGAATTTGAGTTATGTTGCATTGCTATATCTGCGCCATTCATGTAATTTCCTAAAAAGCTCAAGTAAATAAACAAAATGGCTTTCAATGTGCTGCGTGACTTTGCGTCTGATGCAAAGAGAAGTAATACGCTAAAACTGTTGTACTTTAAAGCTGTGCTCGAAAAGCCAAATATTTTAAGGTTATTTGGTTATATAACCTTGCTGTGTCTGTACTGATTTCGAGTAAAATAAGAATTATCCATAATTTAGGTAGTAGTATGTCCGGAGTGTTAAATACGGTTGACCAGCGTACAAACTTGGTTGGTGAAAATCGACTAGAGCTTCTGCTGTTCACTTTAAATAGTCGCCAATTATTTGCGATTAATGTGTTCAAAGTGAAAGAGGTCATCAAGCTTCCACCGTTAACCAAGCTCCCTGGATCGCACTACAATATTCGTGGGGTTGCTTCTCTACGAGGTGAAGCGGTACCAGTGATTGATTTACGAGGCGCAATTGGTTTTCCTGCTTTACGTGGTGAAGCGGAAGAAGAAAATTTGATCGTGACAGAGTACAACCGCACGGTGCAGGGCTTCTTAGTCGGTCCGGTTAAAAACATTATTAATACGGCATGGACTGAAATTCAGCCGCCTCCTTCCACGTCTGGTCGCTCGAATTACCTCACGGCTATCACGCAAATCAAAGAGGGGGATGCCTCTCAAATTGTCGAAATTATTGACGTTGAAAAAGTTTTAGCAGAGATCGTACATTACGACGTGACTATCTCGGAGGACATTCTCGATCAAGAATTGGCCCAAGCAATGGTCGGGCGTAATGTTCTGATTGTGGATGATTCCTCTACAGCTCGTAATCAAGTTCGCGATACGCTTTCTCAATTGGGTATGAATATCATCGAGTGCCGTGACGGGCTAGAAGCGTTAACGGTTTTAAAACGTTGGTGTGATGAAGGTAAAGATGTAGAAAAAGAGCTGTTGATGATGATTACGGATGCTGAAATGCCTGAAATGGACGGTTATAAACTGACCCATGAAGTGCGCCAAGATCCACGTATGTCTAAGTTGTTTATCACATTGAACACTTCTCTGAGCGGTAGTTTTAATGAAGCCATGGTACAAAAAGTAGGCTGTGATCGCTTTATATCTAAATTCCAACCGGATCTGCTGGTTGAAGTTGCTCAAGACCGATTACGCCAGATGCTTTCTAAAAGTGCATGATTAGACCTAGTGAAATCAGAGGGAGCGCACCTCTCTCTGATTTTTAACATTTCTCTCCTTAATTCCTCTGTACTAATGGAAATCCCGAGATTTACTTTGTAGATTGTTCAAGTAGTGCGTGCAATCCATCAACTTGCCAGCAATAACGTGTGTGACTTCTCCCTCTTTTTCAAGAATGCCTTTCACCATTAATACTTTAGCGCCTAAATACGCTTGCTTTTGGGCTCGTGCTGTCGCTTGCCAAACGACCACATTAATGTTGCCCGTGTCATCTTCTAACGTAAAAAATGTCACGCCAGCGGCGGTGCCTGGAGATTGTCTTCCTGTTACCACACCTACCACTGTGACCAGTGACTTATGCGGTTTCTCTGTCAGTTGCCTCATGCGGGTAAAGTGAGGGAGTTTGCCCGTTTCTTCTAATAATTTAATTGGATGGCGGCTAAGAGATAGTCCCGTGCTTGCGTAATCCTCAATTAAATTTTCATATTCAGAGGGTTGAGTCTGGTAGCTAACATTGGGTTCTTCGACCTTGTGAAACAATGGTAGGTCAGATAAGGAATCCATTGCTGCCCAGCGAGCGTTATAACGATTTCCCGATAAGGCCTGAAATGCATTGGCTGAAGCCAATAATTCAATGTCACTTCGGCTTCTTAATATCTGCTTTACTTCTTGAATCGATCGGTAACCATTAAGTGGTTTGCGCTCAATAAGCCTTTGTGCGCTTTCTGCGTTAAAGCCTTTCACCAAGCGAAAACCAAGTTGCACGCCGAGCCTGCCATTCGGACGTGAGACGAGATGATGTTGATATTTTGAATGATTGACGCACACCGGCAATACTTCGACGCCATGTCGGCGAGCATCTTGTACTAATTGCGATGGGCTATAAAATCCCATTGGTTGGCTGTTCAACAATGCAGTGTAAAATTCGGCTGGGTAATAATATTTTAACCATGCAGAACAATATGCCAGCACTGCGAAAGACGCTGAATGACTTTCAGGGAAACCGTACTCACCAAAGCCGCATATCTGATCGAAAATGCGCTCAGCAAACGCTAAGTCATAACCTCTCTCTTGCATACCATTGATCAGTTTTGGCCTAAATTTAGCGAGATCGCCATTCTTTTTCCATGATGCCATCGCTCGACGGAGTTGATCGGCCTCGCCGCCGCTAAACCCTGCGGCTACCATGGCTAGCTTGATGACTTGCTCTTGGAAAATAGGGACGCCCATAGTCCGCTCCAGAACGCTTTTTACTTCTTCCGATGGATAACTGACAGGCTCTTTGTGATCTCGTCGTTTTAAAAAAGGATGCACCATATCACCCTGAATAGGGCCTGGACGAACAATTGCAATTTGAATCACTAAGTCGTAATAACAAGCAGGCTTTAGGCGAGGAAGCATGCTCATTTGTGCACGAGATTCTATTTGGAATACGCCTATCGTGTCAGCTTTTTGGATCATGCGGTACACGTGTGGATCATCTTGTCGGCGAGTGATCTCGGAAATCGAGAGGGATCGCTGGTGATGTTTCTCGACCAGTTGAAAGCACTTTTTGATGGCGTTTAACATGCCGAGTGCGAGTACATCGACTTTTAGTAGCTTCAAGCTTTCTAAATCGTCTTTATCCCATTGAATGATAGTGCGATCTTCCATCGAGGCATTTTCAACAGGTACCAACTCATATAAAGGGCCAGATGAAATTACAAAGCCACCTACGTGCTGAGATAAATGGCGTGGGAAGCCAATGATCTCGTTGACCAATTGGATAAACTGCTGCCCTTTGAGAGATTCTGGTTGTAAGCCAAGTTCAATAATTTGAGCTTGCCAGCCTTGGCTGCGATCTCGGCGATTAACGTTCTTAATGAAAAAATCTAATTGGGTCTCTTCAATCCCTAGTGCTTTACCGACTTCACGCACGGCACTTTTAAAGCGATAGCTGATCACTGTTGCAGCAAGTGCTGCACGCTCACGACCATATTTTTTGTAAATATACTGGATAACTTCTTCACGGCGCTCGTGTTCAAAGTCCACATCAATATCCGGCGGTTCCTTACGTTCTTTACTGATAAATCGTTCGAATAAGACAGCGATTTGTCGAGGATCGACGGCGGTAATTTCCAGGCAATAACACACTACAGAGTTTGCAGCGGAACCTCGCCCTTGGTAAAGAATACCTTGCTGTTTCGCAAACATTACGATGTCGTGAATAGTAAGGAAGTAGTAGTGGTATTTAAGCTCTTGAATAAGCGCCAGTTCATTCTCGATGGTTTGATTGACTTCTGCTGGCACGCCTTCAGGAAAACGCAGCTTTTTACCACGTTCGACCAACATACGTAAGTAAGAGTCGGGTGTATAACCATCTGGGATCAGCTCGGTAGGATATTCGTATTTTAAATCGGAGAGCTTAAACTCGCATAAATCGGCGATGTAAGTACTCTCTTCCAGCCATTCTGGTTTGTAAATCCGAATCAACTTTTTAAAAGGACGAAGCGCTCGCTCAGTATTCGAAATACGGTCAAAACCGAGTTTATCGACGCTACACCCATGTTTTATAGCAGTAAGTACATGCTGTAATGGCAAGCGTTCAACGTCATGCATGAGAACGCCTCCGCAGGCAGTTATAGGTAATTGAAATTCATGTGCTAACTGCTCGCAGTGCGCAATGTACTCAGTATCGTTGTTACTCAAATGGCGCTGAATCGCTACCCACAAACGATTAGCGTGGTGTTGATTGAGCCAGCGCCCCCAATAGTGATCACTTTCTTGATGTGTGGGCAGCCACAATACCAAACAATGTCGAACCGACATCAAATCCCATTCGAACAGTTGATAGTTGCCTTTTTCACTGCGTCTTCTTGCGTTTGTGATGATACGACACAACTCGGCATAAGCCTTGCGACAAGGGCAAAGCAGTACGATTTGGCATTCATCATTTAACCAAAACATACTTCCAACGATTTGTTTGATATCGAGTTTATGTTGTTCGATGGTCGCATGGGCTTTGACAACGCCCGCGACTGAACATTCATCCGTTATAGCTAGAGCTTGATAGCGATAGAAAGCAGCTTGGAGTACCAGCTCTTCTGCATGAGAAGCTCCAGTCAAAAAAGAGAAGTTAGACTGACAAAATAGTTCCGCGTAACTCATAATGACCCAACAAAAATAACTGTCGATTTAACAAAAATAGCCATGAAGAAACCAGTGCTTGTGCTGATCACGAAATATCCATAACCAGCGGCCTTGCTTGGTGTGTGCAATGTAGTAATCACGCATGATCTCATCACCATCCCACCACCCAGAAACTATTCGCTCAGGTCCGTGGACCAAAGAAACTTGCTCTTGCAATACAATGGGAGTCGGTAATTGCATTGCGGGGCGTAGTATGGATGGTATGGCGTGCCCCTTTTCATCCGGAGCATCAGCAGGGCGATACTGACTGGCCTTTTCTGGTCTAGGATCGCAAGCAATATTGGGTTTTAAAACGGCACTTTTTCCCAATTTAGCTTGCAGTAAAGAGAGCAGCTCTAAAGCATTCATGTTTCCTTTCTGCCCAGCAAAGAGATCGCGTGATGCACTAAGAGGCTCACCTTGACGGATGACTTTTAACGTTAGCCCTGTGACTGGGCCATTAAGCGAGAGTGATTCTAAGCTTAAACTCGCTAACTGTTGCCAACGCTGACATAGGTAATCACCTTGCGCAGAAGTGAGTTGAAGGTGTTGCTCTTGTTTCTCACGCTGGTGGAGTGTTAAACACAGTTCAAAAGCGACCTTATCTCTTAATTTTAGAAAGGTTTCGAGTTGACGAAGTAATTTGGTCAACGGCTTTTTAATCCACTGAACGTTTTCGATCTCAAACAAGAGCTCTAAATAAACTTGGAAGGATTCGGTAGGGTGATAAAAGTCGACAGGGTGTTTAAACTGCCCAGTCAGTCGACCAACGTAGTTCACCAAATCGATATCAAAGCGTCGTGCGATGTCTTGCAATGGCAGTTCAAGCAGGTTTTGCAATGTGGTGACGCCTACACGTTGTAACTTCTCTACGGTAGCGTTTGATAAATCTGTCAGTTTTAACGGTAGTGGTGATAAAGCTTTTTGTATGGCAGATTTGTCTTCACTGATGACGTTCGCTCCTGATATTGCCATCAATTTGGCAGCAAAAGGCGAAAAACCACATCCGAATTGAAAACTCAGTTTCAGCTCCGATAAGTGAGCTCTGACTTTATTCCAATAGTTTTCAAGCCCTTCATACAGAGCGAGCATTGGAGTAGCACGCAGCAAAATACCTTGGTTTGGCATCAACACAACGTCAGATGTGATCAAATACAGCCATTGAGCAATTTCTTGTAACTTGCTCAATTCGGTGTGCGGATGATAAGGATGCACTTGTAAATCTCGACACAAGGACGCAGCACTGCCTAGGCCCATACCAGGCTTAATGCCTTGTTGTTCGGCAATCTCGTTGTATTGAAGAATCTGGCAACGTTGGCTTTCGACAATCACCACGGGTTGTTCTTGGTTATCACCAAAGAGTGCGTCTAGCTGCAGGCGAGGGAAGTGCAAGTAAATCCACAGAGCCATATCACTAACCTTGGTTCGCCAGTGGGAAATTGACCACAGTCGAGTGCACAGTTTCAGATGATGGTTTCACCAGTTGCGGGTAATGGTGTTGGAAGCCGATACTAACGCTACCTCTATTCCAGCCTCCTTTCCTTTTCAGCACTTCAACATTAATCCCTTGCTCGTCGCCTTTCAGTTTTAAACTGAGTGACACAGGCAAAGACAAGCGGTTGATAGTATCTGTTTTAAGCATAAAGAGAGGGCAACTCCCTTGTTCACTTGCTACCTGTAAGCGTTTCACTTGATGTATTTCAAGCTCTTCTTGCCATAACAAAACATTACTGCATACCCCACTTTTCAGACATTGCTCTGCAGCCCAAAGAGCATCTTTGGGGTGAGTTGGAGTAACAACCCACACTTGGTTTATATCCAACCCGATGTAGTGTAAAAACAGAGAATTCACTAGCGCAGGTGGTTGAATAAATGCGGTCATACCATTGGTCTGAGTGGCTTTTAAATAGGGAGCGAGCAAACGCAATTCACCAATACTACCAATAGATTCCATCTCCACTACGCCATGAGGTGGAAAGCCTCCGCCGAGCAAATCATCTAATTCAGAAAAACCGGAACTAGTCTGCAACTGCTGAGGATCTGCTTTCGTTAAATTTGCTTGCCAAACAAGGTGTTGGCTTTTTAAGTTCTGAATAATATCTTGCATAATAAATACCTGTATATATGTACAGTATATTTCTGTGGGAGAAAGTCGCAAGATTTTTATGAAGAGAGAAATGAAAAAAGGCAGCGTTTGCTGCCTTTTCAATCGATTATGTGAGGTAACCTGAATGAGTTATTTACGCTTCGGTTGAGCGTCGATGCACTGACCGTTCACATCGGTAACCGCAGGATCCATTAAGTGCAAATATAGCGGCATGATATCCAGTGGCGTTTTGAGAGTATTCGCATCTTCACCCGGATATGCTTTTTCACGCATGCGAGTACGAGTGGCACCAGGGTTAATTGCGTTAACGCGGATCGGTGTATCACTCAGCTCGTCAGCTAAAACTTGCATCATGCCTTCTACGGCAAATTTAGAGATAGCGTATGGCCCCCAGAATGCGCGGCCAGAGTGGCCGACGGTTGAAGAGGTAAAGATAATACGCCCAGCTTCTGATTTACGCATCACAGGCAGTAGTGCTTGAGTCATTAGCACTTCGGCTTTCACGTTGATCTGCATGATATCGTCGAAGTCTTCCTCTTTGATTTGATCAAATGGACACAGCGAACTCAAGACACCTGCGTTGTGTAATAGACCATCCAAGCGACCAAACTGTCCTTCGATTGTCTCTGCCATATCAATGTAATTCTGCTGAGTTGCGCCCTTGAGATCCAATGGAATGATAGCTGCTTGTGGATAGCCAGCAGCTTCAATCTCATCATAGATAGATTCAAGGTTTTGCACATTTCTACCCAAGAGAATAACAGTTGCACCGTGCTCGGCATAAGAAAGCGCGGCTTGACGGCCGATGCCATTACCAGCGCCAGTAACAAGAATGACTTTACCTTTTAGAGCATCAGCTGAAACGGAGTAGTTCACGGCGATAAATCCTTATTATTGTAAGAGGGTCCATGATAGTTAATTGACGCTAAAAAACGCCTGTTTCTCAATGGAAAATCTTGGTAATCGTGACAAGATGGTTACAATACACCAATTCATGTGTTATACCAATTCCAGAACTTTCGTTAGGTATGCTATCAATCAGAACAAGTGGTTACAAACCGCGCTGCCTTCTCGCTGATGTTTCTGCGTAACATACTAACGTCATCTGAAATGAGATAAAGGAGCTCTCGTTGGAATTTTTATTAGATTATGGTCTGTTTCTGGCCAAAATTATCACGGTGGTTGCTGCGATAATTGTTCTGCTCATTATTGCAAAATCGGCTGGTGGCAAATCGGGTGCGGCGAAAGGGGAGTTAGAGATTACCAACCTTTCAGAGCAACACAAACAATCTGTTGAGCAGTTAGAGCATCATTTGCATGACGATGCTTTCATCAAGGCTCGAGATAAAGCCGTCAAGAAAGAAGAAAAAGAGAAGAACAAATCTCGCGAGAAAGAAATCAAACAAGCGAGCAAAGACGGTTCATTAGATAGCAAGCGTGAACCACACCTATTTGTTCTTGATTTCAACGGTAGCATAGACGCAAAAGAAGTCGCGTCTCTACGTGAAGAAATCACCGCTATTTTGGCTGTCGCACGTGAAGGTGATGAAGTGTTACTTCGCTTAGAGTCTGGCGGTGGTATGGTTCATGGTTACGGCCTTGCCTCTTCTCAACTGGACCGAATCAAAGCTGCGGGTCTTCCTCTGACCATCTCTGTTGACAAAGTTGCGGCAAGTGGTGGTTACATGATGGCATGTGTAGCAGATAAGATTGTTTCTGCACCATTTGCAATTGTGGGGTCTATTGGCGTTATCGCACAAATTCCTAACTTCAACAAACTGTTGAAGAAACATGACATTGAGTACGAACAACTAACAGCGGGTGAATATAAGCGCACGCTAACGATGTTCGGTGAGAATACCGATAAAGCGCGCGATAAGTTTAAGCAAGAACTTGAAGAAACACATGTCTTGTTTAAAGACTTCATTCGTGAGCGTCGCCCTAGTTTGGACCTAGACAAAGTAGCCACTGGTGAGCACTGGTTCGGTACACAAGCGAAAGAGCTTGGTTTGGTGGATGACATTAGTACATCTGATGATATCGTTGTTGCAGCATGCAAAGATAAAACTGTACTTTCTGTGCATTATGTACAAAAGAAAAAACTGGCCGACAAGCTAGCAGGTGTGGCGGGTAAAGTCGCTGATAGTGTGATTTTAAAGTTAGCTGAGCGTGGTCAAAAGCCGATTGTTTAATCGAGCTTAAGTTCATGGCATTTAAAACGGCGAGGGCAGAAGCTCTCGCCGTTTTTGTTGAACTTTATGTTTATTGATGAATCCAATTACGCATTAGGTGTAATGCTTTACACGACATTTTTCCTCGCTCCAAAGACTGATTACCCGTATAATGTGCGCCTCGAAAACCGAGCAAATTGCTGAAAAGAAACTATTGGTGGAGAAGAACATGTCCTCTCAAACTCCGGTTGTAACCGTAGATGGACCTAGTGGTGCAGGTAAAGGCACTTTATGTATGTTGCTGGCGAAAAAGTTGGGTTTCCAACTCTTAGATTCTGGCGCAATTTATCGTGTACTTGCACTCGCTGCGATTCACCACGGTGTCGACACCGAGTCAGAAGATGCTCTTGTCCCACTAGCAACACACCTAGACGTTCAATTTATCGCGGAAGGTGACTTAGTTAAGGTCATTCTAGAAGGCGAAGATGTGTCAGGGGAGCTTCGTAAAGAAGAAACGGGTATGGCAGCATCTAAAGTTGCGGCTTTGCCACGTGTTCGTGAAGCATTACTACGTCGTCAGCGTGCATTTGAGACCGCTCCGGGTCTGGTTGCTGATGGTCGTGATATGGGCACAATTGTATTCCCGAGTGCGCAAGCAAAAATCTTCCTTGATGCGAGTGCTGAAGAGCGTGCAAATCGACGCCTTAAACAGTTGCAAGAGAAAGGGTTAGATGTTAGATTTGCTGACCTTTTAAGCGAGATCCAAGAGCGTGACGACCGAGATCGTAACCGCCCAGTGGCGCCATTACGCCCTGCTGAGGATGCGCTTGTGCTAGATTCTACGTCGATGACTATCGACGAAGTAGTAGAAAAGGCACTACAATATATCGAATCGAAGCTAGCTGAGTAATAATACTCGACTAGGCTAAGAGCGTTGGTCGCAAGGATGATGACTGGCGAATTTAATAACCCCATGCGGTAGGATACCCGTGGAAGTTTAATTTATTGAAGATTAATTAAATGACTGAATCTTTTGCTCAACTCTTTGAAGAGTTTCTAAACGAAACAGAATTCCAACAAGGCAGCATCGTTAAAGGTACTGTAGTAGCTATCGAGAACGGTTTCGTTCTTGTTGACGCTGGTCTTAAGTCTGAATCTGCTATCCCTGCTGAACAGTTCAAGAACGCTGCTGGCGAACTTGAAGTTGAAGTTGGCGCTGAAGTAGACGTAGCTCTAGACGCTGTTGAAGATGGTTTCGGTGAAACTCAACTTTCTCGTGAGAAAGCTAAGCGTCACGAAGCTTGGATCGTACTTGAGAAAGCTTACGAAGAAGCTGAAACTGTTGTTGGTATCATCAACGGTAAAGTTAAAGGCGGTTTCACTGTTGAACTAAACGGTATCCGTGCTTTCCTTCCTGGCTCTCTAGTAGACGTACGTCCAATCCGCGACACTGCTCACCTAGAAAACAAAGAGCTAGAGTTCAAAGTTATCAAACTTGACCAAAAACGTAACAACGTAGTTGTTTCACGTCGTGCAGTTATCGAATCAGAGAACAGCGTTGAGCGTGACGAGCTTCTAGAAACTCTACAAGAAGGTTCTGAAGTTAAAGGTATCGTTAAGAACCTTACTGACTACGGTGCGTTCGTTGACCTAGGTGGCGTTGACGGTCTTCTACATATCACTGATATGGCTTGGAAGCGCGTTAAGCACCCATCTGAAATCGTTAACGTTGGTGACGAGATCCAAGTTAAAGTTCTTAAGTTCGACCGTGAGCGTACTCGCGTATCACTAGGTCTTAAGCAACTAGGCGAAGATCCATGGGTAGCAATCGCTAAGCGTTACCCAGAAGGTCACAAACTAACTGGTCGCGTAACTAACCTAACTGACTACGGCTGCTTCGTTGAAATCGAAGAAGGCGTTGAAGGTCTAGTTCACGTTTCAGAAATGGATTGGACTAACAAGAACATCCACCCTTCTAAAGTTGTTAATGTTGGCGACGAAGTTGAGGTTATGGTTCTTGAAATCGACGAAGAACGTCGTCGTATCTCTCTAGGTCTGAAACAGTGTAAAGCTAACCCATGGCAGTCATTCGCTGAAGCACAAGCTAAAGGCGACAAAGTTACTGGTAAGATCAAGTCTATCACTGACTTCGGTATCTTCATCGGTCTAGAAGGCGGCATCGACGGTCTAGTTCACCTATCTGACATTTCTTGGAATGTTGCTGGCGAAGAAGCTGTACGTGAGTACAAGAAAGGCGACGAGATCTCTGCAGTTGTTCTAGCAGTAGACGCTGAGCGTGAGCGCATCTCTCTAGGCATCAAGCAAATGGAAAATGACCCATTCAATGCTTACGTTGCTGACAACAAGAAAGGTGTTCTAGTTAACGCTACTGTAACTGCTGTTGACGCTAAAGGCGCTACTGTTGAAATCGCAGAAGGCGTTGAAGGTTACATCCGTGCTTCTGAAGTATCACGCGATCGCGTAGAAGATGCTTCTCTAATCCTAAGCGCTGGTGATGTTGTTGAAGCGAAGTTCACAGGTGTAGACCGTAAGAACCGCGTAATCAACCTATCTATCAAAGCTAAAGACGAAGCTGACGAGCAAGAAGCAATGGCATCTATCAACAAGCAAGATGACAATGCATTCGGTAACGCAATGGCTGACGCTTTCAAAGCTGCTAAAGGCGAATAATATACTCGCTTAAGCAAAAAAGGAGCCGCAAGGCTCCTTTTTTATATTTGGTCATATTTAAGTAGTAATACTAATGACAGTAAACTATCTTAATAAAAGGCATTTCTTCATTGCGCATTTTGCATAAAATTTGTCTAGAATTGTCAGCAAGTGTTTGTTGGAATTAGTATTACTTACTATAATAAGTGATAAAGATACTCAAAGAGGGCAACTATGACTAAGTCTGAACTGATTGAAAGACTCTGCGCTGAGCAAACACACTTATCAGCGAAAGAGGTAGAGGATGCTGTAAAAGATATTTTAGAGCACATGGCCTCTACACTAGAGAGCGGTGACCGTATCGAGATCCGTGGCTTTGGTAGTTTTTCTCTTCATTACCGCGAGCCTCGCGTAGGTCGTAACCCTAAAACGGGCGATAAAGTGGAATTGGAAGGTAAATACGTTCCACATTTCAAACCAGGTAAAGAACTTCGTGAGCGTGTAAATATTGGTTAATGCACTCTTATTAGTTTGAAAAAAGCGGCATACGTTTGTGTATGCCGCTTTTTTGTAATGTATCCAAGTTAGTCATACATCCAAGATCGTTTACTAATCTAATTGTGGATTCAGCCGTTTTCCTTGCTGCTTTCTATACCCAAATAACTTTAACTTCTAAGCATGTCTACAAACTAAGCATCTTGAGGTTACTTGGGTATAGATTATTGCTAATATACGTAGTCTGAAGAAGCATTTTCCTGCATAATCTTACCGACTTACTCCTAGAAGGGTGATGTAACATGAAAATTATAAAAATCGTTGCTGTTTTAGCTCTCTTTTTAATTGCATTGGCGTTAGGTTCCCAAAACCAAGAGCTCGTGACTTTTAACTATCTTCTAGCAAAAGGAGAGTTCCACTTATCTACGCTATTAGGTGTAGTATTTGTGGTTGGCTTTGCTTTAGCGTGGGTTATCTTTGGTAGCATCCAACTGAAAACTCAGCTACAGGTCCGTCGTTTAAAGAAAAAACTGAAAAAGTACGAACCAACTGAATCAAGCAACGCTGCTGATAAGCCTGCCATTGAAAAACAGGCATAAGGATAAGGCTTAACTTTAATGCTTGAACTACTCTTCTTGTTGTTGCCTATAGCTGCTGCGTATGGCTGGTATATGGGGCATCGCAGCGCTCAGCAAGACAAGCAGAAGCAATCCCATCAAATCTCTCGTCAGTATATGACGGGTCTTAATCTGCTGCTCTCTGACCAATCAGATAAGGCTGTCGATCACTTTATTGAATTGCTCCAAGTTGATAACGAGACCATCGATACTCACCTTGCGTTGGGTAACCTGTTCCGGTCTCGTGGTGAAGTCGACCGCGCAATCAGAATTCACCAAAATCTTATTTCTCGTTCAGGCTTAACACTGGACCAAAAGAACCTCGCCCTTCAACAGTTAGCGAAAGACTACATGGTCTCTGGTTTTCTTGATCGTGCAGAGAAAATCTTTGAACAGTTAGTCGAAGAGCCAGATTACAAAGAGGCGGCTCTTCAACAATTAGTGACCATTTATCAGCAAACACGAGAATGGGAAAAGGCGATTTATTACGCGAACCAATTGGCTAAGTTAGGTAATAAACGCTCAAGGATGCGTGCAAATATTGCCCATTTTTGGTGTGAAATAGCCATGCTCGACCAAGCTGATGGGAATACTAATAAGGCAATACAGCATTTTAAAAAAGCGTTAGCGGAAGACCCGAAGTGTGTTCGAGCAAGTATTGCTTTGGGACGAATTTACCTAGAGTCTGAAGACTATAAGCACACCATCAAATATCTGACGGGGGTACTTGAGCAAGATAAAGACTTTATCAGTGATGTCTTGCCAACTATTGCAGAATGCTATCATCATCTGGGTCAGGAAGATGAACTTGTCGAGTTTCTGCGAGCTTGTATTGATAAGAAAGCTGGCGTATCAGCCGAGTTGATGTTGGCTCAATTAGTTGCTCATCACGAGAACGTTGGGGCTGCTCAAGAGTTACTGACGAAACAATTGCTGAAAAACCCAACCATGAAGGGCTTCTACCGTTTAATTGACTACCACATTGCAGAAGCAGAAGATGGTCGAGCGAAAGACAGCCTATCAACACTACAAGCGATGGTGGGTGAACAGTTAAAAGTGAAACCACATTACCGATGCCGGAAGTGTGGATTTTCTACCCATTCCCTTTATTGGCATTGTCCGTCCTGTAAAGGATGGGGGACGATCAAGCCAATCCGCGGATTGGATGGTGAATAATTCTTAATGCAGCTGGCAGAGTTTCTGTCCGCTGCATTTTTTTAACTTTTTATTTAATAAGAACCAAAACAGTTAGGAGATGAAATGATCGACCAAAAAGTTATTGTCGCACTGGATTATGATAACCAAGCAGATGCACTTGCGTTTGTAGATAGAATTGATCCTGCGTCATGCCGACTAAAAGTTGGCAAGGAGATGTTTACGCTATTTGGTCCTGATTTTGTACGTGAACTCCATAAACGTGGTTTCTCGGTATTCCTAGATTTAAAATTTCACGATATTCCAAACACCTGTTCGAAAGCAGTTCGCGCTGCGGCTGAAATGGGTGTATGGATGGTGAACGTACACGCGAGCGGTGGTGAGCGTATGATGACGGCATCACGTGAAATTCTTGAGCCATATGGTAAAGATCGTCCACTTCTTATCGGTGTAACGGTACTAACCAGTATGGAACAAAGTGATTTAGCTGGTATTGGTTTGAATGTTGCGCCTCAGGAGCAAGTGATTCGTCTAGCAACCTTGACCAAAAACGCGGGCTTAGATGGTGTCGTATGTTCAGCGCAAGAGTCCTCACTACTGAAGAGCGAACTAGGCCAAGAATTTAAATTAGTGACCCCTGGTATTCGACCTGCTGGTTCAGAACAAGGTGACCAACGCCGTATCATGACGCCAGTAGACGCTATCCAATCAGGTTCAGATTATCTTGTGATTGGTCGCCCTATCACTAAAGCGTCAAATCCTGCAGAAGTGCTGAAGTCGATCAATGAGAGCTTATCTAAAATGTAAGCACTGTCTCGATTGTATGGAGAAAAGTGAGGCTAAGATGCCTCACTTTTTATATCGAGTGAAAATACTGATCGCGGTAAACAACCATTCCTTTTAACCAGCTATGTCTGATCATTTACTCGCTGTAACTGGTATATCGGGGCCAATTGAGATAAAGGTTCTGCGGTTTATTCTGAGTAAAGTAGGGCTTGGTACTATGCTGATCACACTTTTGTAACATAACTCACTGTGATGCCTCGAAAATGCAATCATGTGTTATTGATGGCTTGCGTTACAAATATCTAAAGAATACTATGGCGAAGATGCATTCACTGCGTTGTAAGGTCTAGGATGACCTAGTGAAACTCTTTGAAATTAATATAGAAGCTGGCAGGACGTCACTTCATATTACGTTCCTATTATTTCCTATCTGCGTATTTTAAATCGCAGCTTTCTGTGAGCTTTCACACGCTGTCTTCCTTGTTACGACCTTAGTGCGCAAACACAACAAGGAAGAAACATGACTAAAAAACTGCCATTTTCAGTACTAGCAACACTGACCGCTGCCAGTTTTCAACTGAGTGCGGCAGAATTGCCAGCTGATATCGAATGGATTTCAAACAACAACGAACCTCTATTTGCCTCTGAAGAAGCGGTACGAGGTGGCACCTATCGCACTTACATTCAGAGCTTTCCGCAAACATTACGAAGTGTTGGTCCAGATGCGAACTCAGGTTTGCGCCAATACTTAATGGATGGTTCACCAAAACTGGCTCAGCGTCATCCAAATACTGGCAAATGGATCCCTCAACTTGCTAAGTCATGGGCATTTGGAGAAGACAACAAAACCGTATTCTTTAAACTCGACGAAACGGCCGAGTGGTCAGATGGTGAAAAAATTACAGCAGATGATTACGTCTTTATGATGAAGTACTACACGTCAAAAGACATTATCGACCCGTGGTATAACGACTTCTTCACAAACAGTATTGTGAGTGTTGAAAAAATTGATGACTACACGATCAAAGTCAATCTTGCTGTAGCTCAAAGTCATGACTCACTTATGGTTATGATTAACATGCCAAGTAATGGTTTTCAGCCTCGTCCTGAACACTTCTTTGAAGGAGAAAAGGACGCAAATAACGATGGCATGCCTGATAACTTCGTCAGAAAGTTTAACTTTAAATCTGAGCCAACCGCAGCGCCTTACTACATTGATCAAGTGAAGAAAGGTAAGAGCGTGACATTCAAACATGTCGGTGAAGATTGGTGGGGATACAACAACCGCTACTATAAAAACCGTTATAACGTTGAAAAGGTTCGCATTAAGGTAATTCGCGATCCTGATATTGCCATGAAGCACTTTGAGAAAGGCAACTTAGACTACTTTGAGATGGTGCTACCAAGCTTTTGGCATGACAAAACCAATAGTGATGTGTACAAAAAAGGCTATATCCAAAAGTACTGGGGCTTTAACGAAGCACCGCAAGGAGCTGGTGGTCTTTGGATGAACACAGCGATGCCTATGTTGGATAACCTAGAAGTGCGTAAAGGTGTTATGGCAGCCACTGACTATGACGGCATGATTGAAAACATCATGCGTGGAGATTATTCACGTAAACCGCATGGACTCGGCTTTGGTCATGGCGAATACGATGATCCTAGCAATACACCGCCAAAGTTTGATGCTGATGCGGCGGTTAAACACTTCGAAAAAGCGGGCTTTGATAAAGTGGGCGCAGATGGTATTCGTGTTAACGACAAGGGCCAACGCTTGAGCTTTGCTATCACCTACGGATACAACTCTTGGACACCGCGTATTGCATACCTGAAAGAGCAAGCGAAACTTGCTGGTCTTGAGTTCACGTTAAACTTGGTGGATGGCTCATCTGCGTTTAAATACATTCTTGAGAAAAAGCATCAGCTAGCGTTTTTGAATATGGGCTCTGGTGAGATCCCTGCGTATTGGGAATACCTACACTCGGATAATGCAAATCGACCACAAACGAATGCTCACACCAATTACAGCAGCCCTGAGCTAGACAAGTTAATTGAAGCGTATGATTCTGAGTTTGATCAGGAGAAGCGTTACGACTTGTCGCATCAAATCCAAAACTATGTCAGCAAAGCAAATATCATCGTTCCTGGCTACATGGTGCCTTATTCTCGAGTTGCTCATTGGCGCTGGGTTAAAATTCCTAAAAACGGCATGACAAAAGCGACAGAATGGGTGCTTCATCCAATGGATATCGGTAATTTCTGGATTGATAACCAAGTAAAAGAAGAGACAGAAGAAGCGATGGACGAGGGTAAAACCTTCCCAGAACTAACGGTAATTGATGATCGTTACAAATTGTAAATCAGTAGTTTAGATAGAAAATGATAGCCCCGATAATGAATTTTATCGGGGCTTTCTTTTTTACTTAATAAGGTAAGACACTTCTAAAAGGTAGGTTTTTGCATCACCAAGCAAAGAGAACGCTTTATCGATGGTTTTAAATCGATCATCAAGCGAGTCGCTTGATATCAGCTGGCTGAATGTTTGCAACGAGAAAGCTTCGTTTGCTTTGAAGAACTGATGTACGTTTTCAAGCTGCACTTTATGAATATGCTCCACCTTATTTAGGGCGGTGGTTAAATCGGAAATGTTAATCGACATTGCTATTCGGGAACCTTATCAACAAGACCTATATGAGGTCATAGAGTGGGGTTTTATATTTTGTGACAGAGAGTAACACCGAAGAGCAATTTATAGTCTGATGAAGATCAATTTGCCTTATTTAAGCATCTGTAACGCGACACTAGACGTGTACCTAGAGCTAGTACACGTTACAACGCTTGAATATAGGCTAGGGTTTCACCTGATCAAAAGTAAAAGCCAAGTCCGACTAAAAGCCCTTGAGAAGCCGTATCATATTCAAATACTCCCTCATTTTTGTAATCAACCCAGGTCGACTTGTAAGCTAAGTTGAGATCAGACCATTCGTTAAAGCGATAACGAACACCAGTTTGAATGGCATAAGTGAAGTGAGTATCGTTGCCAAGTCCGGCGTCGATACTGGCATGAAATCGCCAGTTTTCGCTCAATTCATCAATGAGTCGCAAGCCAACTAAAAAATCGACCCAATCTTCTTGTAATGACAGTCTATCTTCTAGTACCCGGTTATCATTGCGATACAGTTTGCCGGTGATGTCATTGTCCCACCAACGTAATCCAAACATATAATCCAGTTTACCAAATGAATATTGTTCGCGTTGGAATGCCTTTGCTTCTAGAACACCTTGCCGTATTTCGATGTCCGCACGATAACGAGCGTTAGGCAGAGCGCCCTTGATATTATTAACATCACCACTTAAGTTCATGAAACTATAATCTATGTAGTAGCCCCACTTACTTTGGTAAATACTCTCGAATCGCAACATCGCCCCAATATCGAGGTGGTCTACGATGAACTTAGGATCGACATCCACCTCTGATGAAAAGCGACCAATACTGGTATCCCCGTGGATATTCAGTCCTAGCATGTACACTTCTATGCTATTTCGCCAACGAGATTCTTGTGTCTCGGCTGAGAGCGCTACTGATGTAGGTAATACAAGAATGAGTGAGGAGAGTGATAGCAGGTTACATGGTTTCATCCAATTTCCTTTTCGGCTTTTCGTCAGCTTTCAGCTTAGTAGAAGTCGCTACACTCTGCATAAAAAAGGGAAGCAACTTGCTTCCCTGTAATTAACATTGATTTAGAGTTGTTTGGCAATGTCTGAGGTTAGGCTTTCTAAGCCTATGGATAAAGCGTTGACGAGCGCTTCATAGCCCTCATCTTGAAGCGGCTGTGAGATTTGTATTGGCGCGCTGTTTTCTACCTTACCTTCGGCATTAATGAGTAACCATTCCCCCTCAATTTCGATATTACCTTTGTAGCTGCCATTAAATTTATTTAACGTAAGCTGGAGTTTGGCTTCACCGCTTTGATCCAACAGATTATTCATTTCAGCCGGCCAGTAATGACTTTGCTTGTGACGCAGCTCCGCGACGACTCTCTGAGTGATTTGCTCAGAAATACTGTGCGCCCATTGATTGTGTTTCGCCTGAATAACTTGGGTCTCAGAGGTTCGATAAACAATGCCACTATCATTCAAATAACTCGCCAATGTCACTGGACGAACAACTAAAGTTGGGCGCTGAGCGATATCAGAAGAGCTCAGCGTCACTGGTTCCACCTTAGGTAGAAGGTACATAGCTCCTTTAGTTTGCGGAGCGCTACTGCAACCCGTTAGACCGACAAATAGCGCGATAGACAGAAAGAATACTCGTTTCATTAGTTTTGGCCTTTAACTGGTATTGGGTCACTGATTTCATCTTCTCCAAACACAAGAGAGTTTGGCTTTTCGTTTAGCTGTTTAAGTACGGGTTTAAACTCTGTCATCACGCTTTCTAATTCTTTTAGCGTGGCTTCCATTTCGCTGTACATGGTTGAGTTGGGCCCATAACCATCGAGTGTTTTTTGTAATTGCTGTAAGCTTTGGCGAATATCTGTTGGGATCTCTTGCGTCTCTTTTTGATTCAAAAGTTTATCAATACTGTCCGCCACGCGTTCTGCTGAAGCTAACGTTTTTTCGGACGTTTTTAACGTTGAATTGAGAGAGTCTAGTGTTTCTTCCATTGGTAAGTTATTAATCTTATTTAGGAAGTCGTTCACTTGGCGCTGAACCTGCGCAAAACCACCACGCATGGTTGGGAAAACATCTAAATCAGCAAACTTACTCGGTACGTAAGGCTCGTCGTTTGGATAGAAGTCGGCGTCAACATACAGTGCGCCTGTTAATAAGTTACCTGTTTTTAAAGTACCACGTAGGCCTTTAGCAAACTCACTCTTCAATTTATCTTTTAACATTGGTAAAGATTGGGATTGGAAATCGCCATAAACACGGCCGAGCTCGATTCGTACCAATACAGGGATTTTTTTCGCAGAAAAGTTCTCTTCTGGGGTTGGAAGTCGCATTGGTACACGCATCACAGTACCAATTCTCAAGCCTCGATATTCGACAGGTGCCTTACGTTTAAGTCCTCGTACCGATTCATCAAAAAGCATAACGAATTCAATATAATCATCGTACATGCCTTCTCGAAGTTGTTTAATATCATCGTACAAGCGGAAGTTGACCATATTTTCAGTGAGCTGTTCACCGGATTCAAGACCTGGAACGGTATCGAAGGTAACACCACCCGTTAGCATGCTCTCTAATGAGCCAAACTTGACTTCGAACCCTTCAGCGTTGAGCTGTAAATCTACGCCAGAATTCAGCCAGAACTTGGTACGAGTGCGCACTAAGCTGTCATAAGGCTTGAAAATAAAGAGTTGGTATAACGCTTTGCGAGTGTCAACATCAAAGCTGGTTTTCTCTACACGACCAACCGTAAAGCCTTTATAAATGACGGGGTCACCAACGCCTAGCTTACCAGCCTCGCGGTGTGTTAACACAAGGCGTAACCCCTCTGCATCAGGAGAGGCGACTGGGGGAACATCTAAGACCGTAAAGCGCTCTTTCTCTATCTTAGATTTACCCGGCTGAAGTTGGATATAAGCGCCAGAGAGCAAGGTCTCTAAACCTGAAACGCCATCACGGCCAATACGAGGCTTCACAACCCAAAACATGGTGTCATCTCGCAGCATGCGTTCTGCATCCTTGTTCATTTGTGCCTTAGCGATGATGTGATCGTAATTTTCACTGAGAGTGACTTCAGTAATCAGTCCGACTTTTACATTCAATGCTCGGATTTCGGTTTTGCCAACCTCAATCCCATCTGCGGTTGGCAGTTGGAGAGTAATTTGTGGGCCTGTACTGTTGATATATTGGAACAGCATCCACGCTCCCATGGCTAGCGCAAGGATCGGGACAATCCATATCGCAGAAATCTGCTTTTGCGGTTTTATTTGAGCGGTTACGTTGTTCTCATCACTCATATTTGGCTTTCTCGTTTAAGTTGTCAGAAATCGGCTCCTGCACTTCGTTTTGTGGCAATTGCCACAACAAACGTGAGTCAAATATCATTGCAGAAAGCATAGTAAAAATGACCACTGCCGCGAAAGAGAGCGCAGCAGGACCTGGATAAATCGCCATTAAGTTTTGCAGCTGAACCAGTGCAACTAAGATCGCGACGACGAAGATATCGATCATGGACCAACGGCCAATAAACTCAGTTATACGGTAGATCTTTAAGCGTGAAATACTCTCTTCGTGCGGAAGATATCGCGCTTTTTGCGCATTGTAATACAACCACGCGAGTGCCAGCATTTTCGCCATTGGAATAAATACGCTAGCAAAGAAAATTACCATCGCAATAGGGTAAGAACCTAAATGCCAAAGCAATATTACCCCCTCCATGATAGTTGAACCTTCTGCATGTCCAAGACTTACGGTGTACATCATAGGGTAGAGGTTCGCAGGGATATAGAAAATGACTGAAGCAAACAAAAGCGCCCAAGCTTTTTGTAAATTGTCTGCGGGGTTGTATTTGTGAATAGGGCTTTTACAACGAATGCAGTGTTGGTGTTTTTTAGCTTCAATAGGGTTGAGCTGGTGACACGTATGACAACCAATATGGTTGTGGTTATGGTGCGTATCACCCTCTTTTACATCAGATAGCTCGATAGCTGGAATAAAGTGTCCCCAGAGCCAGCTTTTGTCGACCATTGATATGCATTTGACTACCAGAACGGTATATACACAAAACGCCCAGAATGAAGTGCCCATTCCTATGTCTGCGAGGGAAGCGATTTTAATTAAGCTGACCAACACGCCAATCAAAAAGACATCCACCATTAACCAGGGTTCGACTCGAAACAGAAGACGGCATAAAACTTTTGCCATTCGTTGCTGCTTTTTAGAGGGGGTATGTTTACGTGCTTTTAATGCTTCAAGGTGAAGAAAGAGAATGAGGCCAACATAGATTGCAGGTAAAACGATAACTGTTGCGAGTAACAGCACACCCAAAAGCACATTTTGAAACTCAGCCAGCATTTTTGCAGCGTGCAACAAGGTGATTTCTTGCGACAACCCTTGCACGCTGAACGACATAAAAGGGAAAGAAATGCTTAGCACTAACATGATCAAACATGCCGATGATATGGCGATCACGCTTTGGTAAGGCTTGGCATTCACTTTAGTCAGCGAATGCGAACATCGAGGACATTGTGCTTTTTGCCCCTGTTCGATATCGGGAATGCGAACAACAAGGCCGCACTCTTCGCATGAAATTAACTGACGGGAATTAGGTTGAATACTCATCGGGTAGGTTTTAGATTCATTTGCTTTAAGAATACTCTTTTTTCACTAGGCACGCTTGTTTTGATTCAGGAGTTTACGAGTTTCTTACTTTTGGCATTAGAGCATATGGGAGATCTAAGACATAAACGAAGTCGCGTTTGGTACAAGATTTTACGGCGAAGATGAGTATGTTGGAAGTCGAAAATAATGTGATATTGCTTGTCTGTGGAGGGGTAATTACTTGTTTTTAAGGGTAAGTAATCCTGCCCAGATAATCTGAGCAGGGAAAAGAGTATTTTATTTAAAGTGGTTAGTTGTACTTTATTTGACCGTTCCGCTCTTAAAGGCATTGGCCCCGACTTGCGTACCGTTGAGCGTTTTGCCGTAATAGCCTTGGTGCTGGTGATATTTCTCCGCGTTTGCGGTGACATTGCCTTTGAATCGAGGATCTTGTGGACGCTCATGGCTGTTGACGTATGCTGCGACATCCCAAGCTTCTTGCTCTGTCAGCTGCACACTTTTCCCAAGCGGCATGTTTTCGTAAATAAAATAGGCTGCAGTGTTAATCCGGTGCATACCTGCGCCCCAGTTATACGCATATTCGCCCCAAAGTGGTGGAATGTATGAATGGTCGTTGGTGTCTTTGATGCCTGAACCGTCGGCGCGATGGCAAGTTTCACAGTTCTTTTCGTAGACCAATGCGCCTCGCTCTATTGATGGTTCTTGCTCAGGGGCGGCGATTTTTGGGTAGCCACGCCCAGAGAGATTACCCCGCTTTTCAATTGGTAATGCTTGTGCGATGGCTTCGGGCAACGGGAAGTCTTTTGCTTTTCCACCAATTTGCAACGTTTTTGCGTCTAGTTCTGGAATGGGTTCATCCGCCATACCATGTTTGTCAAGCAAGCCGCCCATCGCTAACCAGTAGGCGTAAGCACTAAGGGCAACAATTTCTGTCGAATCGTAAGCGGGCGCTTTACCGTTCATGGAATACTCGAAACAACCTTGGATACGGTCAGCATAGCTGTTTACGCGATCGTTTTTCTTACGATATGCAGGGTATGCCATGTAAGCTGCCCACAGTGGCGCAGCGTTTGCTTTTCGTCCTGCCTCCATATGGCAGTTCACACAGTTTTGTTCGTTGCCAACGTATTTTCCGCGCATTTGTTGTGAGTTAACAAAGAGCGAGTAACCGCGTTTTACTTGCTCACCAAATGCGGTGTTTGGGATTGTGCTGAGATCACGCGGTTTTAAGTATTCACCGTGATTTTCTTTTTCTATCGCAGGTAGCTCTTTCTGGCGGTCCGGTAATGGATCGCTAGCTAGTACGAGCGTAGAAATGAAAGGCAGTGCGAACAAAGAATAGAAACGTTTCATGACTGCTCCTAGTAACGTAATGAGGCAAAGTAGTAAGCAAGATTTTCGATCTCTTTGTCAGTGAGATTTTTTGCGATGGTCCCCATCATATTGAGCGGGTCGCCACTGCGAGTGCCGTTTTTCCATGCCATCAATTGCGTTTTTAAGTAATCAGCATGTTGGCTTGCGAGGCGAGGGAACTTGTCGACGCCCATACCGCTGGCTCCATGACAAGTTGCGCAAGCTGGAATATTTCTATCCCAATCGCCTTGGAAAATTAATTTACGATACGGGTTACGAATATCAGCTTGGTCGCCGCGTTGTTCTGGATTCGTGAACTCATAGCTCGGGAGGTTAGCAAAGTACTCCATAACTTCCTTACGGTCTGCGGGATCGCTGAGTTCCTTCGCCATGCCTTGCATGACCACATTTTGGCGTTCGCCACTAAGGAATAGTTCGATTTGAGTGTTGAGATAATTCGCGTTTAAACCAGCGATCATCGGCGCGATATTTGGCTGTCCCATGCCATCTTGGCCGTGACAACCGCTACATACGCTGGCTTTTTCCGGAATAGACGAGGCGCTTGCGCCCATAGTGGTTGCTAACAAACAGGCCACCACCACTGGAAGAATTTTTGACATGCTGACTCACTTTAATTTTTATTAATATGTCTAAGTGCTACTTGGTAGTCACATGGACGATATTGTCGGCCTTGTCAATAATGAAAGGTATTGTGGATTTCCACATATTTAATAAGTGTAAATGGCCGTATTTGTTTTTATTGGTTGTTCTATAAGCGATAAAAACAAAGTGGTGAAGAGCTGCACAAATCGGCAGCTCTAAGTGGTAGAGACGTCTTAACGTGCGGCGTTACGCTTTGCGGATTTTGGCTGGCAGGGACTGACGTGCCGCCGCGCCCACTACCCAATCCAACAACACGCCTTTGCCTTCTCGAGTAGGGTCAATTAAGCCAATGTCGTTAATATTGACGCCATCTTGGCTGCGCGTTTTTACGGGTTGTTGCTTATCGCCGATCCAGTGCGAGCGTTGTCCTAGCTCGGTATGGCCAAACCCATGTTCAAATCCGAGTGTGCCAGGGCGAATCCCGCTGACTATCATCGCAAGTGCTTTGGTGCTTGCAGATGGTGTCTCGATAACAAACTCATCACCCGTTTTAATGCCTGCGCACTCGGCATCGATTGGATGGATGTACACTGGGTTTACGCCTTTAATCGAGTTCAACCTTGGCGATAGATTGGATACCGCACTGTGAATGTTGGATTTAAAGTTCGTCAGGCTGAAAGGCCATTCTGAGCTTGGGAACTGGTCTTCCATTGATGTGCCATCGGCCAGTTTTTGTGGATGCCATGTTGGGCAACCCGTGTAGAAATCACCGGTCATGGTGTTTCTTGCGCTGCCGACACGTTCATTCCATATCGCGACAGGTCGTGTCCATTTGTGCTTCATTTGCTCACCTTGATACGCTTCGGTTGCATTTTCAAAACGTCCACCGCGAGCAAAAATAAACGCCACACGTTTCATCTCATCCGCTGTCAGCGTCTTCTGCATGGCTGGCATTAAACGCTCTAGGCCGGACCACGCAATGTCTTCTGCCGAAACTTCAGGCACCCCGCCTTTCACATAAGCCAAGTTTGCCGCGGAACGTAAGTAGAAATCTTCAGCGCTGTGGAGAGCGTGCCAATTCCCTTGCGCATCTTGAATCGCGTTGTCACCAAAGCCGCCCAGTTGCATTTTCTTGGCGACATCAATCAAAAAGTTTTCTAAGCAAATTGAACGACCATCGGCGGTTTTCTCTGTTCGCGCGCCCACAATCGGCCAACGAGCGGTGACGGTTTTCACCGGAACGTCGTGCCAAGGCGTTGCCATACCCCAGCTTTCGTAGGTGACCGTGTCCGGCACAATATAGTCCGACAATGCGGTGGTTTCGTTAATGAACGCATCAACAGACACAATCAAACCGAGTTTTTTTGGATCTTTAAGCTTGTCTTCCAGCAGCGCTTTCAAACCGGGTACACCATACATTGGGTTCGCCATGTGATTGATCCACGCTTTAACGCGGTATGGATAACCATCAATAGCCGCAGATAGGTGCTCTGTCAGCAGTGGCGCGGCAAACGGATACCAAGGCGCGCGAGTTGGATAAGGGGATTCACCAGCCTCAACGCGACGTTTGTATTCGCTTGTTTTGTGGTAGGGGAATTTACTGCGCGACAAAAAGACGCCTTTCGGGCCGACTTTGCCAGCAAATTTGGTGAAGTCGTAACGAGGACCCGCAGCGGAAGTTGGGTAGCCACCCGCTTTGGCCATCGCGCCGCCTTTCATATTTATGTTACCAATCAACGCATTGAGCATCATGATGGTAAACGAGTTATAGAACCCATTGGTGTGCATGTTGCCACCGTGGGTATCGACCACCGCTTTTGTTCCGTGACTGGTGAAGCGCTTTGCTAGTTCAACAATTTGTTCGACAGGGATTTCACATTGTTGGCTGTAGAACGCAAGGCTGTATTTGAACGCCTCTTCTTTGAGTCTTTGTAGAGACGATTTTACGCGCACTTCGCCCGATGCAAGCGAAACCGTTTTATCGACAAACAGTGCCGCTTCCTCTTCTTGGGTATGAACACCAAATTCGCCGCTTTGCTCATCCACGATGACGTATGGGTCGGAGTCAGACAACGCTTCGCCCTCGAATGGCAGATTCAAGTCCGACGCGCGTAAAAACGTGCCGTTTCTCGGGTGCTGATTATCGCTTATCACGAGATGCGTAGCATTACACCAGTGCGCGGTGCCGGCTCGCTTCATCGCGTTTGCCCCCGGCTGCGCCAAGAAGGTTTTGTTGTAGCGTTGGTTTTCGATGATCCACTGGATCATGCCAAGCACGAGGGCAGAATCGGTACCCGGTTTGATTGGTACCCAGCGGTTGTTGTCACCGGCAGCCAAGCTCGATGAACCAGCAGGCAAACTTGGTGTGATGATGGTGTATTCCAAGCTACCTTCTGTTCGCGCATTGGCGAGTTGGCGCGCCTGACGCTTAAAAGGGTTACCCGCTTGAGCTGGTGACATACCGATGAAGATGATGTATTCCGCGTTATCAAAGTCTGGCTTCAAGTGCGCGTTCTTATCTAAATCGTTCATGAATGCGCCGCTGCCAGCACGAAATGCGTAGCCGCAGTAAGAGCCATGATGCCCAAAGTTACGCGTACCATAGCTGTTGAACGCGAAGCGTTTGAATATGTCGTCTCGGCCTTCGTTACCGGCGTTGGTCATTAACAGTTGGTTGGCTTTCGGTCCATATTCTGGGTTTTCAGGATCAACGGGCGTTGTTAAATCGCGAATGTCGCGTAAGCCATCCACATGACCTTCACCAAATAAATCACCGCCCTCGACGACTTCTTCTATCAGTTGTTCGTAACTGATCGGAATCCATTTTCCTTCGCCGCGTTTTCCAACTCGTTTCAGTGGCTGAGTAATGCGGTACGGGCTGTTGCGAATTTCTAGCATCCCATTGCCACGTGCGCATGCTGTTGAACGACCGTCAAGGCCCGCTTCTCCTGCCAAACTTAAATAAGCACCTTTGACTGGCGTTTCGAACGGAATGTGTTGCTGATGAGAGAGTGGGTGATATGGGTTGCCAGTAATACGCAAAATCTCGTCGTTGCGGTTATCAATGCGTACACGCAATCCGCACAGTGACCAACAACCAAAGCACATCGATGGTGCAACGCGCTGATTTGGATTAGGGATTAGGTTGCCTTTGCTGTTGACCGTGTACTCTGGTTCAAGCGAGTTACCGTGGTGAATATCACGCGTTTTTTCTCCCGCAGTGCCTTCGAGCGCACCCTCGACCATGTGTTTGGTGGTGGTGGCGTAACCCGCAGCGAATGCGCCAAGCCCACCCACTGCAATGCCTGATTTCAAAAACTGACGGCGTTTGTTATCCATGATGAAATCCCCTTTGATTAGCGTTCAGTTAAGGTGGGTGATGAGGCTTTTACTTCGATCTTTTGTTTTGGCTGAACCAGCTCCGAACCGAGCAGTGCCAGTGCAAGCCATAATCCGAGCATGCCGATAATGCCTATCCAGCCATTTCCATCCATAGTGAGTTGGTATGGATACAGCCCTGCATCGAACTTGGCGATGGTTTGCACTTCCATGATGGTAAACCAGCGAATCAGCCATGCACTTTCCAGTGCGGCAGCAGACACAAAACTGAGCCCTATGACGTGACGAAATCTGGCTGATGCGGACTTTTTGGTATCGCGCAAGAAGATGAAAGCGAGCAAAACACAACCTAAAACGACAAAAGTGAGCAGGGCAATGTTGTGCATCCATTGTTCGCTAGAATAGAGCGAAAATGCGGAATTGTTGGATGCCCAAATCGGTAGCAGTATCAGCGTTAATACACCGCTGGTAACCACTGATTTTTTAAGTAAATTAGTATCGCCAGATGTCAGCGTCTTTGACTGACTAGGCAGCAGTAACCAAATCAGCAGAGAAAATCCGACCGCGCTCATAAATGCAGTGACAAACCAAAGAATTGGTGACGCGGGTTGGTGCCATAAAGAGCGCGATTTAACGACCGCAATTTCAGCGCCTGTGTAGACTGCAATGGTGATGCCTGATAGCACCGTGATGGCAGACACCATAAGCATGACTCTACGAGAGAGCGCCCAGTCACCCAGTGACAGCTTTGAAATTAGAGGCAGTACTTTCCCTGGCTGATTACGTAAGTTGATCAGATCCTCGCGGAGATACAGCCATGCAGTCACTACCGCTAAACCTGAGAAAACAGGCAAGAAAAGCGACCCTAAAGACATCCATGACCACGGAGTGATGTGTGCGTAGAAATGCCATGCGCGTCCCGGTTGGTGAAGGTCGCCAGTTAACGCTAATGGCCCCACGATGGCGCCGATGGCCAGCGTCAGAACAAGCGCAGCGCGCAGTCTGTGACTGGTGTGTTTTTCAAATAATAGGGCGATTAGGAATAAAACAGCAGCCGCATAAGCTGAGCCGATGTAGAAGAAATACTGCACTGCCCACGGGAGCCAAGCCATTGCTTGAGGTTGGACTAACACTTCGGTGATGTTCATGCGCGCTCTCCCTGTGGGTCGTAAATAGCAGGTTGTCCGTCGATGTGGCTGGTGAAGCGTTCATCCATGCCGATGTAAAACACGTGTGGCTTGGTGCCTTCATTGGGTTTTAGCACTTTGATATCGTCTTGGTGCTTCGCAATTAAGCGGCGGACTTCGCTTGATGGATCATTCAAATCACCAATTACACGTGCACCGCCAACACAGGTTTCCACGCAGGCAGGCAATAGACCTTGTTCTAGACGGTGAGCACAGAAGGTACATTTATCTGCGGTGAGGGTGTCTTCATTGATAAAGCGAGCATCGTAAGGGCAAGCTTGTACGCAGTACGCGCAGGCGACGCAGCGGCTGTTATCCACCATGACAATGCCATCTTTGCGCTGAAAGGTTGCTTGAACCGGACACACTGCCACGCAAGGTGGGTTGTCGCAGTGGTTACACAGGCGCGGTAGCATAAAGGCTTTTGCTTCTCGCGTGGCTGTAGAGCCATCATCTAACGTAACTTCGTATTGCTTTACGGTGGTTCGGAACTGACCGATTGGCGCTTGGTTCTCGATGCTGCAACCCACAGTGCAAGCCTGGCATCCGACACATTTACGCAAATCTATCACCATGGCATAACGCTTCCCGACTTGTCCTTTTCGGTCAGCGGACTGGTTATTTCGAATAATGTTTCCCGCAGTTGCCGTGCCAATGCCAGCGACTGGAATTAACGCGGCTCCGGCTGTGACCGCGCTGAGAAAGCGACGTTTGGTGGAATCCATAACTCACCTGCTTTTTTTGTTGTATTTGAATTGACTGATTCCATTGTGAGAAATGCACTGCGAGGCTTATATTGTGGATTTCCACATACCCAGATCAAACTTGATCTAAAACAAATGTGGTTTACCAAGGGTAGCTGTTATTCTTGCTCCATTACTTTCGAAGGAACGATTCTACTCATCATGAACAAAACGCCACGGTTGCTTCAGCTTTGGATTCTTTGCTTAGTTGCCTTTGCATCTTTGGCTCACGGCGCAGTTTCTGAACAAGCAGATCTGCAAGGAATGCAAGAGCAAAAAGCAGAGCAGCCACAGGCCAAGAAAAAAGTCGAAGTGGGCGTGTTAGCGATACGTGGTCATCTTTATGCCGAGCAGAGATGGCAACCGACCATTGATTGGCTCAATCAGCAAATTTCCGATGTGCATTTTGTTCTTCATCCCCTTAACTTGGATGAAATGGGCGAAGCGGTGAAGTTTCAGACCATGGATTTCATCTTAACCAACCCAGGTCAAGCAGTGCGGTTGGGCAGGCAATACGCGCTGTCGTGGATGGCAACGCTAACCAGCAGAGCACCACAAAACTCGAATTACGGAATTGGTTCGGCGCTTGTGGTTCGAGCCAATTCAAGTTATCAAACGGTGCAAGATGTCTCAGGACGTCCCGTTGCGGCGGTATCAGAAAAAGCCTTTGGTGGTTATCTAACGATGCGCTATCAAATAGTCAAAATGGGGCTTAATCCAAACGATTTCTTTTCCGATGTCCGCTATCTTGGTTTTCCTATTGATGCCAACCTGTATCAATTACGTGATGGCAATGTGGAAGCGGCCGTCGTCCCTGCTTGTTTATTGGAACAGATGTTAAGTGAAGGGCTTTTACAACCGGGTAATTACCGAGTTTTAAATCAACAGCCGAACGAGCGCTCGTTATGCGCTGTTTCCACACCGCTTTATCCTAACTGGTCATTTGCCAAAACAGAGCGCGGCTCAGCTCAGATTGCCAAACAGATTGCGCAAGTATTGTTAGCGATGCCACCTGAACACCCTGCGGTTATTGCGGCAGGCGCGTCAGGTTGGACGTCACCCGTCAGCTTGCTGAGCATCGACAAACTTTATCAGGCGCTAGACCTCCATCCGTTGCAGCAGCCTTGGTGGCAAGAAGCATTGCGCTGGCTGCGTAGTCATCAGGAATGGGCGTGGGCGCTGTTCATTTTTGTGATTGTATTGAACGCTTACCACTTTTGGCTTGAGTATCGATTTAGCAAGAGCAAGCAAGCGTTGGAGCAGACATCGTTACGTTTAAAAGAGAAAAGTGAACAGTTAGAGCATTCACAAAGAGTCGCGATTGTCGGTGAAATCGGCACCAGTCTTGCCCATGAGCTCAATCAGCCATTGGCAGCCATTCGCAATTATAGTGAAGGCGGTTTACTTCGCTTGGCCAAAAAACGCCCACATGAAGATATTGTCCCTGTGCTTGAGAAAATACAGGGCCAAGTTGAAAGAGCCGATGCAATTATTCAGCGATTAAGAACGTTGATTCGTAAGCGCAGTGTCGACAAAACGTCGTGTGATCTTCAAGTACTTATTGATGACACGATTGAGTTGCTCCATTTTAGAATGCAGAAGCAAAACATTTCTATTGTGGCCAGTACAGAAGGGAACATTCGTCCGTTACTTGTCGATGCAGTTGGCGTACAACAGGTTTTAGTTAATGTGATCAGCAACGCGATTGATGCGTGTACTTTGTTCCAAGAGAAATATCACTCATCAGGTTATCAAGGTAAAATTGCCCTGCATTGCGATTACCAAATCAGTCAACTCTCTATTCGAGTGTTAGACAATGGTACAGGGTTGCAGCAAGAGAATCCGACTCAAGCGTTTGTGAGTAGCAAAGAAGAAGGGCTTGGGCTAGGGTTAGCCATTTGTCGCGATGTGATGGAAATGCATGGTGGCGAGTTTGTCATCAGCTCGACAGCACCACATGGTTGTTTGGTTGAGCTTGTGCTTCCATATCAAAACTAATCTGAACTAGGCATAGGAGCACTCAATGAGCAGCGGTGAAAAGCAGCTACCTGTTTTTGTAGTCGATGATGATGAATCGGTGCGTGACTCGCTCGCTTTTATGTTGGAAGAGCATGACTTCAACGTGACGACTTTTGCTGATGGGCAATCTTTTCTCGATAAAGTGGACATTCATCAAGCCGGATGCGTGATCCTTGATAGCCGAATGCCCAACTTTCGTGGTCAGCAAGTGCACCAAATTTTAAATAAAGCCAACAGCCCGTTAGCCGTTATTTATCTGACAGGGCATGGTGATGTTCCGATGGCGGTCGATGCATTGCAAGCTGGGGCGGTCAATTTCTTCCAAAAACCAGTCAAAGGCGATGAACTGGCACGAGCCATTTTGCAGGGACAGGCGCAGTCTGCCACAAACCTCGATATGGCAGCAGCTAAATCGGCTTATGAATCGCTCACACCTAGAGAAAAAGACATTTTACGTTTGATTATTGAAGGAAAGCGCAACATTCGTATTGCTGACGAACTTTGCATAGCAATGCGAACGGTTGAAGTACACCGAGCTAATCTATTGAAGAAGTTCTCGGCAAAAACCGTCGCAGAGTTGGCATATATTTATGGCAAGCTAGATTAAAGCTTAGCGAGTGAAGCCTCTTAAGGCTATTTAGAGGATACAACTTGAGCTTTATGACGACTCGCGTATTATCTTCTTCGTTCTTACTTTATCTGAATTCTTATGAGTTTGTTGACTAAACGACATCACACGCCACATAAGCGGGCAAAATGGCTACTGGCGATTATTGGCTGGGTGGTCGTTGTGTGTCTGATGCAAAATTCAGGCTTTGCATCGTCATGCTCTATGAAATATGAGACGGAAGCGCCCGCGGTTTCACTTACTGATGAGCGTTCGAGCGTCAAGTCGATTGATACTAAAGAAACCAGCAAGTGCGAATTGTCTGAAAAGTTAATTCAGTTTTCTCAACATCAACTCGATGTATTTATTGTTGTTCTGTTTGTCGGTCTTTTTGCTTCGGCAATTTGGTTGTGCAGTGCCTATATTGGTGCGCAACATTGGACGGAACCGATAGGCCGTAAGTATCGAGTCCATCTGACTTTCTGTGTGTTCCAAGAATAAAAACGTGCTTTCTGACCAATAACGTCAGCGATTTAGCACATTTGTTTTTATTATTAGGAATTACTATGAATCAAATTACCAAACTGACTCAGTTCGCGTCTATGTTCTTTATGACGCTGGCTTTGAGTTTGTTCTCTCTGAATATTTCAGCACAAACTACCGATACCGGTTGGATGACCAATCCACAACATCCTCCAGTGCAAACGCGCTTTGTACTAACGGGTCAACAAGATCCGCAAGCCAAAACACTTACAGGTTATTTGGATGTCAAGTTAACCGGAGACTGGAAAACTTACTGGCGATCGCCGGGCGAGGGTGGTGTCGCGCCATCGATAGATTGGCAAAACTCGCAAAACCTGAGCAAGGTTGATTGGCAATGGCCATATCCGCAAAAGTTCGAGTTATTGGGCATTGAGACTCTCGGTTACAAAGGCGACACTTTGTTCCCAATGATGCTGCATATCGACGATATGTCGAAACCCGTCACGATTGATGCAGTGCTCACGCTTTCTTCCTGTACGACGATTTGTGTGCTGACGGACTACCAAATCCAATTGACGTTCTTACCTTCTGAGCTGAAAGTGGACGAAGACGTGATGTTCAGTTACGCCCAAGCGGTGAGTAATGTTCCTCAACCTTCGCCTTTTGTTGAGGTCACGCAAACAAACTGGGATGCGACGCAATCCAAATTACAAATCAAACTAAAGAACACGCAAGGTTGGCAAAATCCTCAAGTGTTGGTAGATGGTGTCGATGAAGCAACGCGAGACTATAGCTTCAAGCTTGAAGGAATGCATCAAGAAGGAAACATCGTCACCGCGAGTTATATCGTTGATACTTGGCTGGGCGATGTGGAGTTAGATGGTCAGTCGCTGTTTGTGACCATCAAAGACACCAATTTACTAGCAGAAGAAACCACTCAAGCAACTGCTGAGGCAATAGTTGAACCGTTGCCGAGCACGTCTCTAACGAGTGTTTTTCTATTCGCGTTGCTCGGCGGTTTAATTCTTAACATTATGCCTTGCGTTCTTCCGGTTTTGGGGATGAAGTTAAGTAGTATTGTGGCTGCGCATGGTGTAGAGCGCCGTCAAATTCGTACCCAGTTTATCGCTTCTTCTCTGGGGATTCTCACTTCGTTCTGGCTGATAGCTGGATTCATTTTGGTGTTGAAGCTTACAGGTAACGCGATCGGTTGGGGCGTGCAGTTCCAAAGCCCTTGGTTCCTAGGATTGATGGTACTAGTCACTGCTTTGTTCGGTGCCAATATGTTGGGGTTATTTGAAATCCGTCTGTCATCGGGTACCAATACATGGCTCGCATCGAAAGGTGATAACTCTCTAGTGGGTCACTACGTTCAAGGTATGTTCGCCACTTTGCTTGCGACACCTTGTTCCGCACCGTTTTTAGGCACTGCCGTTGCTTTTGCCTTGGGCGCGGACGTATTAACGTTATTTGCAACCTTTACAGCATTAGCACTGGGTATGGCACTACCTTGGATCTTAGTCGCTGTGTTTCCAAGTATCGCGCTAAAACTACCAAAGCCCGGTCCATGGATGAATGTCGTTAAGATCGTGTTTGGCATAATGATGTTGGCAACCAGCGTTTGGCTACTTTCATTAATGGCAAATCATGTACCGATGTTATGGATTGCACTCATCGCTGTGGTTGCTTTTGTTGTAATGATGGCAAGAGTTAAGAAAGTGTATGGTGAGAAAGCGCTTGCTGTATCCGGAACTGCGTCATTAGTGTTGATAGCTGGTGGCCTGTTACTTGGTAGTGTCACTGCCGACCAATGGGCGACACCGCTTCCTGAGGACTTAGCGTGGCAGAAGCTTTCTAACTCGGCGATTGAAGATCACGTCAATAATGGGCGAGTGGTGTTTGTGGATGTCACTGCGGATTGGTGTGTCACGTGTAAAGCGAACAAGATCGGTGTGATCTGGCAAGATCCTGTCTACTCATTGCTACAAAGCCCTAATGTGGCGACGTTAAAAGGGGATTGGACACATCCGGACGGCTCGGTAACGGACTTTTTACGAGCTCATGGGCGTTACGGTGTGCCGTTTAACATCGTCTATGGCCCGGCGGCGCCACAAGGTATCCCGTTACCCGTGATTCTGACTGATGATGTTGTTTTAAGCGCCGTGAAACAAGCGAGTGGGGGATCCATTCAATGAGTTCGACAAAGCAGCGTAGAACAGTCCGATATTGGCTCGTTCAAATCGTACAGATGGTGCTCATTGTCACCGTTATTTCTATCGCGATGGATTGGTATCGCACCAAAGATATTCCTAAACAGGAGGCTCCACCATTGAGCTCCGTATTGAGCGATGGTGAATACTTCGATGCAATCGCGCAAAGTTATGAACAACCTGTCGTTGTTTATTTTTGGGCGACTTGGTGTCCCGCTTGTAAATTTGTAAGCCCAAGCGTGAGCTGGCTGAGTGATGACTACACCGTAGTTGGCGTTTCTGGATCGTCGGGACCGAATGAGCGTGTGGCGCAGTTTATGAGGGCAAAAGAATATCGTTTTGAAAACATAAACGATCCTTCAAGCTATATTATGCGTGAATGGAAAATTAGCGTGACTCCAACCATTTATATTTTAAGAAATGGTGAAATTTCCTCCGTCACAACTGGCGTTACCACTCCGATAGGAATACTAGCGAGAGTTTGGTTAGCTCGATAACGCTATAAAAATCCGATATTCAAAATATTGAGTATCGGATTTTTTCTTTTTATTTTCTCGCTCTAACGGGAATAATAATGTGTGCGTATGGCATACCATTCCACATCACGTATGGGCCATCATAACTTGAACCGATGGGTAGATAGTCGAGCAACACTTGGTCTAGGGTAATAATCATCATGTGTGGTTCTTCCACAATCCATTGGTTATCGTCCGTTATTCCTTCTGAAAATGGGTCGGTGTTATTGGCGCCGCCATCACTCGCTAACATGCCAAAAAGTACAATTAACTGAAATGAAATTAGTTAAATAGTCAGATTAATAAATTAAAGCTTAATTTAATAAAAATTAAAGTTTGATAAATTTAATTATAGAGTGCCTTTAAAAAGGAAGTGTTATTTAAATTTTAAATAGTAATTGATAGTTTTACTATGTTAATTTAAGTGTTCATTTATAAACATTTTTTCGTCTATTAATACGCATGGTTTAAAACATCTTGGCTGTCCTGCTTTGAAGCGTGACCAAAAGGTGATAAATAGGTGTTTTTAGTGATATGAGCTGAGTTTATTTGTAATCTATATTTTCAACACCTAATTCCCCTCGTATGGCTAATCGTATAAAACAACATTTTATCTTTATTGTTGTCACGCTAAAGCGTACTTTCTTAATTATATGATTAGTTATAAAGGTAACGAGAATGGGATTAAAAATCCGTGGCTCTGTTGGTATAAATGGCACTAATTCGAAAAATGATGTTAAAGCAGTTCAACAATTTTTAAATGATAACCAAAAGAGAATAGGTTTTACCCGACTGTTGGTTGTTGATGGCTCGTTAGGGCGGAGTCCTCATTTGTCGAAAACAGTAGAGGCAATAAAAGTGTGTCAGCGTAAGCTACTTTATATGGTAAAGCCAGATGGTCGGATCGATGTAAATGGTAGAACTCATCGTAAGCTCAATGGATTACCATCCTATAGTTCAGTGAAAAATGATCCTCATGATGCTCAAAAACTAGTAACCAAAGTGCCTTGGATGAAAACAGCGTTGGGAGAAATTGGACAAAAAGAAGTTTCAGGCACTAAGGCCAATCCAAGGATTTTAGAGTATTTTACAGCATCTAAGTTCTGGGGCACTGATGACTCTGGAGGTCAAAATGCTTGGTGTGGTTCGTTTGCCGCTTGGGTTTTTAAACAACACGGAATCACTCCAGTAAAAGAAGCTTATCGAGCAAAGGAGTGGAAGGGTTTTGGTAAAAACATCTCAGAACCTATACATGGAGCTCTAGGGATTAAATCGAGAAAAGGTGGTGGGCATGTTGCTTTTGTCGTGGGAAAGAGCCCTGATGGTAGGCATTTGTACATGTTAGGAGGAAACCAAAGCAACCAAGTCAATATAGCAAAGTACTCTATTGATGTCTGGGACAAGTTCGTAGTACCGAGTAACTACGATGAAACAAAAGGTACTTTACCTGTATATACAAAAGGCTCTGCCTTAGCAGGAACGGAAAGTTAAACATGAAGAAATTTATAAGTTTGCTAGGCTGTGTGAGCTTATCAGCTTGTGCTTCACAGGGAGTGTACTCTCAGAATGAGGTACTCAAAGATGCGATATTTCAAACGCCCTATTCTGCAGTGGTGAAAATTACAGGTTTTGAAAAGTTTGCTGAACACGAGGAAGATGTTCTCTTTAAAGTTCAAGCAGAAGTGATTCAGAAACTTCGTGGAGACGTTGGGTCTGAGATTACTTTCAGTATGTATGGCGAGCTAGGAGATGAGCCCAATATACACAATGATCCTGTCATTCTCACACTATGTCGTGATAAAGATACATATTATTGGCCTGGAACGGGGGCTGAGTTTGGGGCTAATCAAGAGAACATATTAAACGCTCAAGAAACAGCTGCTCACTTGGATACAGAACAGCGCCATTTTGCACATTGTTCAGAATGAAAAGGGTGGTGGTTGAAACGAGCGGTTACAGAGCTTGTTAGTCGCTATCGTAGACAGCGTCTTTGCTGAATGATTCGTCGAGATTTTTTAGTCTTTGATTGTCAGAGGCGACTGACAAAGCCTTACCAACTGTGACAACCAAACCGCTATTAAAGCAGGATATTATTCCTTCAACTTTGTGTTTTAGGAGTAGTCATTAGACTACCCAATAATTGTTGGAATAAATAATGACGAAACGTTGGCTTGTCTCCGCTGTGAGCATCGCGCTGCTCGGCGGTGGTACGTATTTCTATCTCCAATCTGCTGCTCAACCAGAATTGCTGCCTACATTGATTGTGGAAAAAGGCACGATTGAAAAACAAGCGGTGGCTGTTGGTAAAATTGTCCCTGCACACTCTGTGTCTATCAAGTCACAAATCGACGGTATCGTCGGTGAAATTTACGCGAAAGTTGGTGAAAAGGTGAAGCAAGGCCAGCCGCTGATCAAAGTGCGTCCAAACCCAACACCCCAAGCATTAACGGATGCATCGGCAGAGCTCATGCGTAGCGAAGCCGATCTGGAATCCGCCAAACAAAAACTGTCCAACTTAGAAAGCTTGGTCAAGCAGGACATTATTCCAAGTAACTACGACGAGTACGTAAGTGCGCGCTCGGCAGTCAAATCTGCGCAAGCGGACGTATTGCAAAAGCGCCAGAATCTCGAACTCATCCGCAGTGGTGAGGCGTCTATCGGCGATGCGCGTTTAACGTCGACGATCTACGCGCCAATTGATGGCACGGTACTCAACCAGAAAGTTGAGGTCGGAGAGCCGATCATCTCGACTCAATCAAGCCAAGCCGCGACTGAAATGATGTCATTGGCCGACATGAACAGTCTGATTTTTAAAGGTAGCGTCAGTGAGCATGATGCTGCGCAGTTGTCTCCGGGAATGCCCGTTATGTTGACGGTTGCGCCTTATCCTGATGTGGCGATTTCTGGTGTGCTAACCAAAGTGGCGATTCAATCTGAGAACCTTAACTCACCAGAGGGCAATGCTTCGGCAAAAAGTTTTGATAACGGTTTTGAGGTTGAAGTGGGAGAACTCAAGATCCCACAAGATGTGTTGCTTCGTTCTGGTTTTTCATCGACGGCTCAAATCATTCTGAAGAAGTCTGAAAACGTGCTCACTCTACCGGAGCGCGCTCTGCAATTTGATGGTGACGCACCGAATGTTCTGATCCCCGACAGCTCAGAACAAGGGTTTCATAAACAACCTGTGAAACTCGGTCTGTCAGATGGCATCAATGTCGAAGTGCTTGACGGCGTGGAGCTTGATGAAGAGGTTATCGACAACAGCATGATGGGAGCGGCGCATGGTTAAGCTGCAACGATCAAAAATCGCCTTTGCATTGTTGGCTGCCACGCTCAGTTTGCCGACCTACGCAATTTCTATTGAACAAGCTTGGCAACAAGCAAAGCAGAACGATCCAAATTACGAAAAAGCGAAAATCGGCGTCCAGCTTGGCGAGGTTGGCGTACAGAGTAGCCGCAGTGCGTTATTACCGGGTTTAAGTGCCAGTGCGTCAGCGGATTGGAATGAGTCCTCAAGCCATTCCAACAGTTACGGCGCTACCTTATCTCAAACTATTTGGGATAGCAGTTTGTGGTCGGAACTGGATCAAGCGAATGCCAATTATCTCAAAGTACAGTTAGAGTTATCTCAAGCGCATAACGAGCTTGCGCAAAAGTTGCTCACCGCTTACCTAGATGTGGCAAGCGCACTGGGCGACCTCAAATTGGCGCAGTCCAAGCTGGAGGAGGGGAAAGAACTTCTCAACATCATCGAGAAACGCTATCGAGCAGGCAAAGTGAAGTCGGTTGATGTTGAAGAGATGCGAGCGAATCAAGTCTCTGAGCAAGCAAGTATCCTCAATGCAAAAGCCGATCTCGAAGTTAAAAAAGCAGAGCTTGCGGCGTTAATCAATCAAATGCCCGAGAGTGTCGACCAAATTCGAACGGATTCTTTGATTCAGCCACCGATGCTGGTGGACTCTCAGGAGCAATGGCTAAAGCTGGCGAAAGACAGCAGTCCAGAGCTGTTGGTGGCGGCGCAGATGGTGAAAGCGAGCGAGTTCGCGAAAGATTCAGCTAAAGGTGGATACTACCCGACCGTCAAAGGCAGTGTGGGCTACAGCGATGGTGACAATCGTTCAAACGGCGAGTTTAACGCTGGGATTAGTTTGAGTTTGCCGATTGACCTAAATGGTGCAGTGCGAGCGAAAGTGGACGAAGCATCGTTGAACATTTTAGGCGCCAAGCAAGATATGCGTAGAGTGGAAATTGATATTCAGAAACGAGTTATTCAGCAGTTTACGCAGGTCGATATCAACTGGAATCAAGTTTTAATAGCGAACGAGCTAGTTGAGTCGCGCGCCAGAGTGTTGCAAAGCAAAGAGAAACTTTACGACGCTGGCCTGCTTGAAGTGTCGGAAGTTATCAGTGCACACAACAGCTTGTTTGAGGCGAAAAACAGTCTGCAAACCAACTTGTACAGCTATTGGCGTAAGAGAATCGGCTTACTGCAAACCGCAGGGAAACTCGATGACGATACCATGGTGTTGATCTCTCGGGCTTTTCATTCATGAGCAGCCTATTGCAACAAACTTGGCAAACGTTGATGGCGCACCGCATGAAGAGCGTTCTAGCCATTATCGCGATTGCTTGGGGCGTGATCTCTGTGGTGGTGTTAATCGCACTTGGCGAAGGCTTTTATCGCCATCAGACTCAGTCGTTTTCATTTATGATCAACAATGTGCAAGTGGTGTTTCCGTCGAGTACCAGTAAACCGTGGCAAGGGTTACCTTCAAGGCGACAAATTGATATTCCACAAGAAAAAGTCGACATGATCAAACAGTCAGGCTTTGTGCAACAGGCGTCGAGCGTTTACGCCAAATGGGATGCGAATATCACCAATCTCAAAGGACAGAATTTATCGAGAACGGTCAGCGGTATTGATACGTCTTACTTTCCTTTAATGCAACGCAAGCTGCAATCCGGTTCGAGAAACCTGTCACCAAGTGATATGGACAACCACACTCGCGTGGCAGTGTTAGGCGATCAAATTGCGCAAATGGGCGGAATCCAAATCGGGGATAGGCTCAAAGTCAACGGCATTCCGTTTTTGGTGATTGGGATAACCGTTGGTGAGGACACTGGCATTTCATTCGGCGATAGCCGCACGGTTTTCATTCCTCAAACAACGTACCGCGATTTGTGGGATGCGAAACCTTGGATGGTATTGATGAAGCCGAGAGAAGGGATGGATGCATCGTCATTTCGACAAAATATCGTGAACTTTTTCGCCAAGCAGCTTCATTTTGACCCAAGTGATAAAGATGCGGTCGAATTACCCGATTTTAGTGAAGGTGCGGCGGTCATCAGTGGAATTTTGCGTGGCATTCAGATTTTTCTCGGAGCGAGCGGTGCGATGACCATGGCGGTCGGTGCGCTTGGTGTTGCCAACATCATGTTTTTATCCGTCACTGAGCGCACGCGTGAAATCGGTGTGCGTTTGGCGATCGGGGCGACTCAAAAATCCATACTCAGTCAGTTTATTCTTGAGGGGCTTATTTTGGTAACTGTGGGCACGGCATTAGGTCTGATGTTTTCGTATGCCGTGGTGTCTGTCCTAAGCAGCATGGGATTACCTGAATGGATTGGTTTGCCTGTGATCACGCCAGATTCCATTGCTTGGTCTTTACTTGTGACGCTTATCTTGGCATTGATGGCATCGTATTTCCCAGCAAGGCGAGCATCGCGTCTCACGCCAGTCATTGCTTTGAGTGCGAGGGCCTAGTCATGCTGTTACCGATGAGACAAATTTTCCAAGAAATGGCGGCAGAAAAGCTGAGACTGGGTTTGACCATTCTGGCAGTAGCGTGGGCGACCCTCTGTATCGCTGCTATGTTGGCGGTAGGTGAGGGTATTCGTCAGGGCGTATTGAAAACCGCACAAAATGGTAACGGCAACTTGATCTATTTGACCGGAGGGATGGCCACCGTCGACCACGGTGCTTTTCACCAAGGTAAATTTCTGACGTTAAAAATGGACGATTCAGAGATCGTTCGAGCATTACCCGATGTAAAAAGCGTTGCGCCAACTGCGAAGTGGAAAGAGCGTATCACCGTTGGTGACAGAAGCTCATGGCAAGAGCCCTTAGCGGTCACGAGCGAGTTTCAATCCATGACCAATTTGGTGCCGATGGCGGGGGGACGATGGTTAAATCCACTCGATCAAAAAGAGACGCGCAAAGTCGTTGTACTGGGTTATGAACTGGCAGCCGACTTATTCAACCCGAATGAGGACTTTAGTTGGTTTGCGACAGTCACATTGCAAGTCAACCCTGTGGGGAAAAAGGTAAAAATCGGCAATGAGGAGTTCACCGTTGTGGGCGTATTGGAGAAAAACAGCGCTCAAATAGAACTGGGGGATCTTATCAACTATTCCAGCTTTGTGCCGTTAGCGACGTGGAAGCGATTTCATGTCAACGGTGAAATTGGTGGCATCAATGTGCAACCACAAGCCGATGTAGACCGAGAAGCCTTAGCAAAGACGATCAGGCAAGTGATTGCCCGTAAGCACGGGGCAAGTGTCAGTGATGAACAGGTCGTCCAAGTCGATGATATGTTCCTTAAACAAAAGAGTATGCAGCAGTTTCTGATAGGTTTGCAGAGTTTTCTTGGCATTATCGGCTTCGTGACGTTAGCTGTTGCTGGCGTCGGCATTGCCAATGTGATGTATGCCACCGTAAAGCGATCTACGCGTGATATCGGCGTGCGCATGGCAGTCGGTGCAACCCCAACGGCCATTCGTATGCACTATTTAGTGCAGTCTTTATTGACAATGATGATGGGGGGCGCGCTTGGGTTAGCTGTGACGTACGCGCTGGTGTCTGCCATCAGTTCCATTCCTTTAGAGGGCAATGCTTTTTATGAACAACTGGGTAAACCTGTCCCTGAGTTGTCGTGGGTCGTTGTCGCGATTGTCATCCTCACCTTAGTGATCATTGGCGTGGCATCTGCATGGTTACCTGCAAACCGAGCCGCAAAAGTCAGCCCGTTGGAGGCGCTACAAAGTGAATAACAACAATAACTCTGGAGAGAACATGTCGAACAAGCCGCTTGTTGAGCTGACCAACATCTGTAAATACTACTCAAGCGGGGAGGCGGAAGTTCGCGCGCTAGACGGCGTTGACTTAACCATTAATCAAGGCGAGTTTCTTTCGATTCTTGGCCCGTCCGGTTCAGGCAAATCAACGTTGATGAACATGCTCGGCTGTTTAGATAAGCCCACCGATGGCGAGTACCAACTTGGCGGCCAAAACGTCGCAAGTTTAAGTGCGAATGAGCTGGCTGGCATTCGTAACCAAAAGATCGGATTTGTCTTCCAAAGCTTTAACTTATTGGAATACGCGACGGCGCTTGATAACGTGGCACTGCCGTTGGTTTACTCTGGTATCAAAGCCAAAGAACGTCGCCAGCGCGCAGCTAAATTGCTAGAGCAAGTCGGGCTAGGGGATCGTTTAGACCATAAACCAAACCAGCTTTCTGGTGGTCAAAAGCAGAGAGTTGCGATTGCAAGAGCCTTGGTCAACGATCCGCAAATCATCCTAGCTGACGAGCCAACCGGCGCGCTCGATTCAAAATCTGGTGCTGAGATCGAAGCTCTGTTCAACCAACTCCACGCCGAAGGCAGAACATTGATCATCGTGACGCACGATAACGCTCTGGCAGAGCGCACTAAACGCATCATCACCATCAAAGACGGCAAGGTAATTTCGGATAGGGTGCCGGAGTGATATTCACAGTTTGGAGCTTTACTAAAATAAAGGTAATTCGCCTATGAAAATGGTCACTTTGGAAGTGGTGTTTTAGTCAGCCTTGTTTAGAATTTACATCTTGATTTGAATTGCTAACTGTTTTGATAGTTAGTTGATGTGAAATTTGGTTCCCACAAGGCTACAAGATTGTAATGAATATAAACCACGCACTTTATAGAAGCGAAAAGTATAGCGAAGAATCAATGGAAGAGATTCTTTCTAGGTTAAAAAATACTGACTATTTTTATTTAAATGAGAATAATCCTAGTGAAGGTGCTTACTTGACTAAGAAAAAGGAAAATATCTTAATAGTAAAAAGAAAAACTTCTCGAAGTTCTGAAGCACATCAAGACCGGTTATTCAATACTCGTGAGTTTATAAACTTCAGCTCAATTGTTGCAGGACGAGAGATTGGTGGGGAGCTTCGATGTAAACTAGGACAAGATAAAAATAAAACGAAAATAACGTACTCTTGGTATCCTGATGAGTTTGTTCAAAATTTTTGTTATGCATTTATTGTTCTGGCTTTATTAATGTCAGCTTTTAAATTTACTCCTGGTGATTACGATGTTATTTGGAATCTATTGAAAGCTGTTTTGATGTTTTCAGTTCCAAGTTTATTACAAATGATTCACCTTCCAGGACTAATAAAGCTGGCAAACAAAATTTTGAGATTAAATGGCACTAAACAATTGTTATTAAATACATAAAAATAGACTTTAATGTAAGCAATCACTTTCTATATTTAATAATCCGATTCCTATCAAAAGTAATCGACTTTTGTTTATATCTCGTGTGGTTAAAACCGATTTTTAGAGAGCAACTGCTCCAGTTTTCCTTTTGCTGTCTTACTTACCGTTTGCATAAGCTTGAAGCTTGGCGCTGCTATGCCCGATTGTTCAAGCTCTTCCACCATCAGTAACCAAAGCTTTGCCATTACCTGTGCATCGGCTAACGCGCGGTGGAATACACCGTCGTTTTCAATGTTCTTATAACGAACCAACTCACCCAACTTGTGTGACGGCGCATCTTGAATAAGGCGTTGTGCCACCAATAAAGAACACGCGAACTTGCCAGAATAACCGCAGTTAATTCGCTCCAGTTCCGCATCCAGAAAGCGCTTATCGAACGACGCGTTGTGCGCAGCATGTTATTGGTAATGCCTGTGTAAACTTCAATGGATGAGCTCACACGAAAGCCAGGATTCATAAGTTGCTGAAAACTATCGATCACCTCAACATCAACGATCTTAACCGCACCGATTTCAATCGCGCGATCACCCATATTCGGAGACAGACCTGTGGTTTCAAAGTCGAGTACGACAACGGAGTTAGCTTGAGGCATGAAGTTTTCCAACTGAACAATAAGGCGCAAGAGTATCGTTGAAAGTGTGGGAAAAGGGAAGGAGGAGGAGAAGCTTTAGTAGTGAGAGAAACTTACGGAAGCTCAGTTAGAAATTGAATGTTAGCTTGCCCACTAGATAAAACACCTTACAAAATCTGGTGCGTTCGTTTGCCCTCATAAAATGTAACCTAAGGCGATTCAAACTCTCACTGTGGTATTTGTCTGTTCAAAGTTACGTTTTTGGGTGGCGGGGTTATCCTGATATCTGGGCAGCAATGATTACTCTGTGCTTCTTAATGAAACGGCACTTACCCACTTTGATCATACCTTTTAAAAGGTGCAATCTTAACCATTACGCTGGTGTCCACAAATAACGTTGCAATATCATGACTTACTAAATTTGAAAAAGTTACAAATACATATTCAGAGGTGTGCTGGTGGTACACCAAACACGATTGTATTTTTACCCGTTGTACTTTCTAGCTCAATAGTGTTTCTTTTCTACAGAGTGTTTTTACTCACTTATATGTTGCTGACGTGTTTTTGCCTGAAAAAAAGTTATCTTGCATAGTGAAACCAACACAAACACGGTCAATTTTTGGTTATCATCGACTGATGCTTACCTGTATTTACCAAATTGAACAAAAATACAAGTAAACATTGAAGTTCAATATTACTAATAACTATTAAATTTGATATGAAGTTCGGAGGATTTAACCTTGGAGAAATTTAGATAACAATGAAAAAACGTGATGTTAATTTATTGCAAAGAGTTATGTTCAGGCTAAAAATAACATTCAATATTATTTATAAATTACTTGTTGTTGCGTTGCCGATTGATATTCTTAAATACTTAGCGATAAAGGGGTCTAGTGTGGCTCAAATTATCTTAGCGAGACGTTACTATCATGGAAGGCGTGTTAAGTATAATAAAAAGCTAGTAGTAAATTGGTTAACGAAGGCAGCGTTGAAGGGAAGCTCGGAGGCAAAGAAAGAACTTGGCTACCTGTATTTTAGTGGTGAAAAATTTAAAAAGGATTGGCGGTTAGCTAGCAAATGGTTGACGGAAGCATATGCTGACGGAGAAGTAGATTGCGCTGCTATTTTAGGCATAATCTATGAAGGAAACGGACACTTTCGTCGAGATTCAGCAGAAATGTTGAGATGGCACACGATTGCAGCAGAGTCTGGAGATTTAGAAGCGCAAAAAACTCTTGCGGCGATTTATACTATGGACAAAGAGTACTCTAACCCTAAAATGATGATGCATTGGCTACACAAGGCAGCAGATCAGAATGACACGGACGCAATGCTTCTTCTTGGACACACTTATCTGGATGGTGACCATTACGATTTCAACGAGGCTCTTAAGTGGCTTAAGACTGCTGCCAACAAGAAGGATCACTACGCATTAGTTTTACTTGGTGACATTTATTCATCAACTAAGTACAACATTGTAAATTATAAAGAAGCCATCCAAAAATACTATAGTGCAGTAAACGAAGGTTCAAGCGTTGCGATGGGGAAAATTGGGTATATGTACCAATATGGCCTGGGTTGCGATAAGAATATAGATAAAGCAATAGAGTGGTATTCCGTGGGGGTTAAATACAATGACCCATATTCTCAATTTGGCTTTGCGCAATTATATCGTGATGATGAAAATGGGATGATGAATTTAATTGAAGCGTTTAAATGGTCTTACTGGGCAAAAAAAAACAAACATCCAGACGCAGAAAAACAGTTCAAAGAAATCTCTGGAAAACTAACGAAAAAAGATATAGATAAAGCACTACGTTCGGCTCAGAGTTATAAAGTAAAGCCTGTTAAAAGTTTGGGTTTTACTTTAGGTTATAAAATGGGAGAAAAAGGTACTATATATAGGTGAGTAATTATGAAAATTAAATCCACTTAATAATTTATTATGGTTGTTTATTATCATTTATTAATGGAGCGAAGAAAGTTAATTCCTAAAAAATATGGAACCACTCCTTTAACTATTGATGAACTGGGGTAACTGACTAAATTTGTTTTCTGGTTCGCTCTAATAAATAATTCTAAATTGATGTTTTCATAAGAATACGGAATTTTTAATACTGGTAAATAGAAGTAGCAAAGGAGGCACAATGATTTATTCATTAAAACTGAACTGGAGGAATATGCTAATGCTCTGTATTAGAAGTACAATATGTACATTGGGTTTGGTAGCTTTTTCTGTCAGCGCTTTTGAGGGAGAGAGTTTTCAACACAAAGATTGGTATCTAGCTTGTGATAATACAGGGACCTGCCGGGCGGCTGGCTATTCAAATATTGGCAGTCTCAATCCTGTTGCTGTGATGTTTACTCGTAAAGCGGGTCCTGCAGCGTCAGTAACGGGCAAAGTGTATTTAGGGGATGAATCTGATTTTGACCATTGGCCTGAGCAGATAAATCTTTATATCGATGGCCTAGAGTTGGGCCCGATACAGCATGACGCCATGACATCCATGCAGGTTCAGGCCATTCTTGCAGTAGTGACTAAAGATGCACTTATTGAAATTGGTGATGGTAAAACTAAATGGGTACTGTCTGGTAGCGGTGCCAGTGCCGTGTTTCGTAGGATGGATGAATATCAGGGGCGCCAGAATACTCCGTTTGCTATTGTCGCAAAAGGTCAAGGCGCTGAGTCTAGGGTGAATCTTGCTGTGGCTATCCCCACACTTGTGAATGTTGGCGGCGATGCAATGATGAAATCACTTGAGCCAGAATCTGCCCAATATGCCAAATTGTTACCACAGCTTCGTGCTAGCTATCAGTCTAACGGAGACAGTTCCGAGTGCCATAGACTGTTTGAAGAAACACCGTCAATTGCTATTGCAAAGCTTAATAATGGCCAATCATTGATTGAGGCGTCCTGTTGGATGGCGGCTTATAACTATGGTTCAAGTTATTGGTTGTTGGGAGAAGGCGATGCTGCTGTGCCTAAACGTCTTAACATCTATGGTAATGACTATTCTGACGGCATTGTTTCCTCCGCTCATAAAGACCGAGGATTGGGGGATTGCTGGAGCTTTGAAAGCTGGTTGTTTGATGGCAAACAAATGGTTCGTGCGAGTTATGGTAATACAGGTTTGTGCCGTGGTATTGCCGCTGGAGGCATTGACTTCATGCCTATTTGGGTAAGCGAAGTGGTTACTACACAAGATTTGAATAAATAGCTATGTTTTTAAGTTACTGTTCTAGCACTTCTGCTCAGGGCTTTTTAAGGTTCTGAGTTTAAAAGCAATAATTGCTGTCTGACTTGTAACAATTCTGGTACTAAAAAACGGTAGACCCTATCACAAATACCTACGAGAAATTGTTTGTGAAGTATAAATTACATAAAACTCTTCTTGTGCGTTCCTAGCTTCGATAAGGCGTAGCTATAGTCAGATAAAAAATACATCCAATATATAATCAATTCGGTGTAAAGTTTGCGAAATCAGGAACTATACCAAAAGCTCTTTTGATGAGGTTCTTTACTCCTATTTCAACTTTTATGCCGGCTCGCCCCTCAAGCTTAATTTTGCTCGTGGTACTTTGTGGATGTGATGGTTTTAAGAGGGCTCTACCCCAAATTCGTTAGATTAAATAATCTAAAAAGTCTAAAAGCGTGTGTTTTATACTACGAAAATACTGCGATAGAATGAAACTTAACAAGATTTAAGCCTTTTATATAGTTGTTTTGCTTGTCAAACCGCTTCTTTTAGTAGTGAAATTGTTTAAACAACTTGTTGGGAATGATAAGTCGCAATAAGTATTGCTATCATCCTCTTAACCCAAGATAAAACTGACCGTATGTGAATGTTTTATGCATTCGCACAGAAAATAAATATAAATCTGAGAACAGGTATGTCATTATCAATAACAAGATTCACGAGGGTAATCTGCCCGACCCTGGGCAGTTTGCTCTGTTTAACCTTTCTTACTGGCTGTGAAAAAGCAACAGAAGGGTTGGTGTATGGCACAAAAAGCAAGTCAGTAATTATTGACTATAATGGTAGCGAAACAGATGTCATCATCCCAGATTCGGTAACTACTATTCGGCGTGATGCGTTTAGACGTAGCAAGCTCACCAGCGTGACTATCCCTGATTCAGTGACTACTATTGGTGCGAGTGCGTTTAGTTACAACAATTTGACCAATGTGACTATTCCAAATTCCGTGACCACCATTGGTAGGGATGCATTTAATGGAAACAAGCTCTCTAGTCTGACCCTTTCAAATTCGTTGACTACCATTGGTGATTGGGCGTTTCAACACAACGAATTAACTAGCTTGATCATTCCAGACTCGGTAACAACCATTGGTAAGGAAGCATTTTATGGAAACAAGCTCTCTAGCCTGACCCTTTCAAATTCTGTGACCACTATTGGGGATAGTGCGTTTGAACGCAACGAGCTTACTAGCCTGATCCTTCCAGATTCGGTGACCGTTATTGGCGAGAGTGTGTTTGCCGATAATGAGATCCACAACGTGACTATACCAGAATCTGTGACCACCATTGAGGATGACGCGTTTATTCGAAACAAACTCACCAGCCTGACTATACCTAATTCAGTGACCACCATAGGAAAAGTTGCGTTTGCTGACAACAACCTCACCCACGTGAGTCTCTCTGATTCGGTAACCACTATTGGTTGGGGGGCATTTACTGGCAATACACTTACCAGTGTGACCATCCCAGACTCTGTGACGACTATTGAGGGTTCAGCGTTTTCTGACAACTATCTCACCAGCGTGATTATCCCAGATTCGGTGACCACCATTGGTTCTAATGCGTTTAATGGTAATGCAATATCCACATTCAACAATGCGCCATCAGATGGCATAATCTTTGCTCGTAATGATGATGGTACTGACAACAAGAAGGTTGTTGTTTCCTTTGGCGGAGGGAGAAAGGAGATTGTTATTCCTGATTCGGTGACTACCATTGGTTTCGGTATGTTTGAGGGCAACAATCTTACCAGTGTGACTTTTCCAGATTCGGTGACTGCCGTTGATAAGAGCGCGTTTGGTCATAATAATCTCACTAGCATAACCCTTCCAGATTCGATAACTACTATTGGAGACTATGCGTTTATTTACAATGAGCTCACTAGTGTAACGCTCCCAGGTTCTGTGATTACTGTTGGGGATAATGCGTTTGCTCACAACAAACTTACCAGCGTGACCATTCCAGACTCGGTGACCACTATTGGTGAGGAGGCGTTTGCTGATAACGCGCTCACTAGTGTGACTATTCCAGATTCGGTGACTACTATTGGTGAAGGGGCGTTTGCTGGTAACAAGCTCATCAGTGTGACCATTCCAGATTCAGTGACTACCATTGGTGAAGGGGCGTTTGCTGGTAACAAGCTCATCAGTGTGACCATTCCAGATTCAGTGACCACCATTGGTGAAGGGGCGTTTGCTGGTAACAAGCTCATCAGTGTGACCATTCCAGATTCGGTGACCACCATTGGTGAAGGGGCGTTTGCTGGTAACAAGCTCATCAGTGTGGCCATTCCAGATTCGGTGACCACCATTGGTGAAGGGGCGTTTGCTGACAACAAGCTCATTAGTGTAACCATTTCAGATTCGATGACCACCATTGGTGAGAGGGCATTTGCTGATAATGAGCTTACTAGTGTGACCATTCCAAATTCGGTAACCACCATTGGTGAGAGGGCATTTGCTGGTAACAAGCTCATCAGTGTGACCATTCCAAATTCGGTAACCACCATTGGTGAGAGGGCATTTGCTGATAATGAGCTTACTAGTGTGAACATTCCAAATTCGGTGACCACCGTTGGCCAGGGGGCGTTTGCTGATAACGAGCTCACCAGTGTGACTATACCTAGTTCTTTAACTACCGTTGAGGATGATGCGTTTGCTCACAACAGGCTCACCAACGTGACCATTCCAGATTCGATAACCACCATTGGACATCGGGCCTTTTCTGGCAATGAACTCACCAGTGTGACTATCCCAGATTCCGTGAATATTCTTGGGTGGGAAGCATTTAGTTACAATAATTTAACCAATTTGATCATTCCAGATTCGGTGACCATTATTGGTTGGAAGGTGTTTAGTGATAATAAACTCACCAGTTTGACTATCCCAGATTCCGTGAACACTATTGAGGGGGCTGCATTTTCTAACAACCAGCTCATCAGCGTGACTATCCCGGATTCTGTGACCATTATTGGTAATGGAGCGTTTAATGGTAATGTAATATCTGCAGTTAACAATGCGGCATCAGATGGATTTATTTTTGCTCGTAATGATGATGGCACAGAGAACAAGAAGGTTGTCGTATCCTATGGTGGTTCAAGAAAAGGAATTGTTATTCCAGATTCGGTAAACACTATTGAGCGTGGCGCGTTTTCTGATAATGAGCTCACCAGTGTGACTATGCCTGATTCGGTGACGACCATTGGTGAAAAGGCGTTTGCTTACAACAAGCTCACCAATGTGACTATACCTTATTCAGTGAATACCATTGAGAATGAGGCGTTTCGGAACAACCGACTGACTAGCGTAACTATCCCAGATTCTGTGACCTCTATTGAGGATAGGGCGTTTAGTAATAATAAACTCACCAATTTGACCATTCCAGATTCAGTAAGAACTATCGGAGAGGCTGCGTTTTCTGACAACCAGCTTGTCAACGTGACCCTCTCAAATTCGTTGACTACTATTGGCTTAGGTGCATTTAATCGCAATGCACTATCCACAGTTAATAATGCACCATCAGATGGCTTTATTTTTGCTCGTAATGAGGATGGCACCGAGAATAAGAAGGTTGTTATTTCCTATGGTGGGGCAAGAAAAGAAGTTGTTATTCCTGATACGGTGACCATCATTGAGCGTAGGGCGCTTGCTAGCAGCGAACTAACCAGTGTGGTCATCCCAGATTCGGTTACCACCATTGGGCGTGAGGCGTTTGCTGGCAATGAACTTATCAGTGTGGCCATCCCAGAATCGGTTTCCACTATTAGCCATGGGGTATTTAGTAACAATAATCTCACTAGCGTAACTATATCAGATTCGGTAAATACCATTGCACCGGAGGCGTTTGCTGATAATAAGATCACTAAGGTGACTATACCAAGTTCAGTGTCCTTCATTGGTTATAAAGCGTTCCGGAATAACCGACTTACCAGCGTAACTATCCCAGAATCAGTGTTCGATATTCAAAGTGAAGCGTTTGCTGGCAATGAACTCACCAGTGTGATTATTCCATCTTTGGCGACCCACAATGGTTTGATAGCGTTTGATGAAGGTGTAGATATTCACTGGTATTAACACTATTTTGTGTGCTGTTGCAATTTTAATATGTGGCAGTACACAAAGTTTTTGGAGAATGGTGTTTTCATCAGATGTTGTTTTTGAAGGCTCTCTTATGACGACAGAGGTCTACGTGCAACATCCTTGTCTAGGTATTTAAAGTAATGGTATTTAATAATCTGTATCTAAACAAAGCCTTTTTACTATTGCGATTTCGCTCATCGCACTAGCACTTCCAAACTCATGTTGCCGCACCTGTAGTTATTTGATAGTTGCTTATATTCAATTTTCCTAAAGACGTTAATAAGATGGTACGCCCCACACCTGCACTACACTCAGCTATGTCGCTGAATATTGGGAGGTGCCATCATGTCGGCA
>NZ_JAWOQP010000099.1:0-1325 GCF_033337375.1 Vibrio sp. YT-17 | reverse complement strand
ACACTCTTTCCCTGCACTACTTTTTTGTGTGCTTGCTTCTGGCTTTATCAACCCGAAAGCCAACTTAGCAGGTAACCACGGTCCAATGATCCCTCTTATTGGTACCATCGCTCTTGCTGGTGCTCACCCTCTTGCATTGGCAATTCTTATTGGTGTATTCGGTCTTCTACTTAGCTTCTTGAAAGGCGGTTCTAAACTGGTGAACCTCACCTCAGAGGGTACAGCTGGTGGCTTGCTCATTTTCTTGGGCTTGACGGGTACCATGAGCCAAATCAACTCGATTCAAGAATGGGCGGTTGGTCTACAATCTTCTACTGTTGAAGCTGGCAGCATGGGTTACGTGGGCCTGATCGTGCTTGCAGTGACTATCGCACTATACGCTTTCCTTGCAAAAGTGAACAAACGTTGGCTTGCGATTCCAGTGTGTGCTTTCACAGGCCTTATTATCGCTCTAGTGCTAGGTGCTGGTTTTGACATCAAATTCGTCACTGAAACTGGTCTACCGAATCTAAACCCTGTTTACTGGTGGGGCAGCACTGAAGAAGGTTGGATGCTCGGTCTTCCTAATATGGAACACTTCATCGCGTCACTGCCTTTTGCAATCCTAGCAGTAGCAATGTGGTCTCCTGACTTCTTAGGTCATCGAATTTTCCAAGAACTTAACTACCCTAAAAAGACTGAAAAAGTACTAATGGACGTTGATGACACAATGACTATGTGTTCTATCCGTCAGATGGTAGGTACAGCGGTAGGTGGTGGTAACATCACTTCATCTTGGGGTACTTACATGATCCCAGCAGCGATTGCAAAACGTCCAATTCCTGGCGGTGCTATCCTTCTTGGTCTTCTAGTGATGATCATCGCGATCCTTGGCTTCCCAATGGACATCGCAGTATGGCCACCAGTAATGCGTGTCGCTCTTCTTGTAGGTGTATCTCTACCTCTACTTGAAGCTGGTATGCAAATGGTGAAAGACTCTAAAGACTCTCAAGCAGCGGGTATCTGTATTTTCGGTTCTGCCGTCGTTAACCCTGTACTAGCATGGGCATTAACAATGCTACTTGATAACAACGGTCTAATTGGTGACAAAGAGCGTGCAGCTCGCCTGTCATTCGTAGACAAGATTGTGATCCCAGTAGGTGTACTTGTTATCTGTTTGGTCGCTATGCTTGCAGTTGGTATGCTAGAAGGCCAGTATGGCATCAAAGCTTGGCTGTAAGGCTGATTGTTCAAAAAACGTGTGGGTAGCGCTTGTCGCTACCCCATTTTTATCGAGATTTTTGAGGATTTATTGATTTAGTTTAAGGTTTGCAAAAAAATTTTAG
>NZ_JAWOQP010000098.1:0-1331 GCF_033337375.1 Vibrio sp. YT-17 | reverse complement strand
TAATAAGATGGTACGCCCCACACCTGCACTACACTCAGCTATGTCGCTGAATATTGGGAGGTGCCATCATGTCGGCAATCAAAGTTATTGGAATCGATTTAGGTAAGTCTACTTTTCATCTAGTTGGCCACGATTATAGTGGTCGTGAACAATATCGGCACAAATTATCTAGAAGTAAATTACTACAGTTTATCTCTGTGCATGAACCAACATTGATAGCAATGGAGGCTTGCTGTGGTGCTCACTGGCTTGCAAGAAAATGCCAAGAATACGGGCATCAAGTTAAACTTATCCCAACTCAATATGTAAAACCTTACGTTAAAGCTCATAAGAATGACTTTATCGATGCAGCTGCTATTGCTGAGGCATCTACAAGACCTAATATGAGGTTCGTTTCTCCAAAGAGTGAGCAGGCTCAAGTAGGCGTCGTTATTCGGCGTGTTAGAACTGGTTATATTAGGGAGAGGACAGCAACGATGAACCGTATTGGTTCGATGTTAATAGAGTTTGGCATCAGCTTTCCACGGGGTCATGCAAACATGAAAAAGCTGTTTCAATGGTTAGCGGACAACAAAGAACCGATCCCTCCGTTATTGGTTCAGGAACTACAAAATCAGCTCGACTATTACAATCAACTGAATGAACGGATAAAAGAGCAAGACCGAAAAATAGAAAAACTGAGTTCCGAAGATGAACTTTACACTTTACTTCAAACGATACCAGGTGTGGGTCCCATGACTGCATCTTGCTGTTTATCGTGTGTTGGAAAACCTTCAGATTTTTCTAATGGTAGAAACTTTGCAGCGTGGATCGGACTTGTACCATTCCAGTACTCGACTGGAGGGAAACAACGGATGCTGGGAATTTCAAAGCGAGGAAATAAAGAGCTGAGAGAACTCTTTGTTCATGCCGCACGAGCAGTGATGTGGAGGGAAGAAACTGCTGAACGCTATTTCGGTTCATGGTTATTAGATTTGAAACGTCGAAAGCCTTTTAATGTTGCTCTAGTTGCGTTAGCAAATAAGCTAGCGAGGATTGCATGGTCAGTAATGACAAGTCACAAGCCCTTTGAATTAAGAGTTTAATCTAGATTTGCATATGGTAATGAAAGATGACAAAACGGTTAGACCACCAGATTGAAGACCTGATGGACAGAACAGCAACTAGAGTGCTTTCACGTTTTTGAGGACAATCTGGCGCGGATCTCATCGTAGAGCTGGGGCTAACTAATCAGTGTCCCAATTAGACTCTGAATACATTAGCGCAAACCAACGCCGTTATTTGGATTTTTCACTTGCAAAACGGGGCGTACCATACATTTGTCCAGAAAT
>NZ_JAWOQP010000097.1:0-1332 GCF_033337375.1 Vibrio sp. YT-17 | reverse complement strand
GAGCTACAACACAGTGCCGGTAACTCATTCGAATTCATTGAAAACGAAATATCGGATCTATGCCCAGATGAGATTTACGTCTTCACACCAAAAGGTCGTATTGTTGAACTGCCACTTGGCGCGACAGCTGTAGATTTTGCTTACGCGGTACATACCGATGTAGGTAATTCCTGTGTTGGTGCTCGTGTTGATCGTAACCCTTACCCACTAAGTAAGGCGCTGAAGAACGGCCAGACAGTAGAAATCATCAGTGCGCCAGGTGCGCGTCCAAATGCCGCTTGGTTGAACTATGTCGTGACTTCTCGCGCTCGCACTAAGATTCGTCAAGTACTGAAAACCATGCGCCGTGAAGAATCCATCACGCTCGGCCGCCGCCTATTGAATCACGCTTTGGGTCGTCACTCGATTGACTCCATCTACCCAGAGAACATTCAAGAAGTACTGACCGATCTGCGCTTAGAAAGCACAGACGATTTACTCGCAGCAATTGGCTTAGGCGAACTCATGAGTATTGTGATTGCTCGTCGTTTGCTGGGCGATACTGAAGAACTAACGACAACTAGTTCCATTCCAACCGACTCGAAGAAGAAACTTCCAATTCGTGGCGCGGAAGGTTTGCTGCTGACGTTTGCTAACTGCTGTCACCCAATTCCAGATGACCACATCATTGCGCATGTGTCTCCTGGCCGTGGCTTGGTTGTTCACCGTGAAACGTGTCCAAATGTGCGCGGTTACCAAAAAGAGCCGGACAAGTACATGGCCGTTGCATGGTCTGACGATTACGACAAAGAGTTTATCGCAGAACTGAAAGTCGACATGCTCAACCACCAAGGTGCTCTGGCAGAATTGACCAACGTGATTTCAAAAACAGGCTCCAATATCCATGGCCTGTCGACCGAAGAACGTGATGGCCGACTGTATACTGTCACCGTCCTGCTGACCACCAAAGATCGTGTCCACCTTGCAGGTATCATGCGAAAAATCAAAGCGATGCCGCAGGCGACCCGAGTCAGACGAAGAAAGAACTAAACTCATCGCCACCCACTCACACTGGGTGGCGATTTTTTTATACCCTATTTATTTACTATGAATTTAGAACGTTACCACCGTATCCATCAGGTGCTGAAAGCACGCCAAACCGACCTTACTTTGTGCCTAGAAGAGGTTCACAAACCTAACAACGTCTCTGCCGTTATTCGTACGGCTGACGCCACGGGCTTACACAAAGTTCATGCTATCTGGCCTGATAAAATGCGCACTTTAACCCACACTTCTGCTGGTGCTCGTAACTGGGTTGAAGTAGAAACTCACAACTCGATTGAAACCGCCATT
>NZ_JAWOQP010000096.1:0-1358 GCF_033337375.1 Vibrio sp. YT-17 | reverse complement strand
TAAAGACATGATGTCTAAGAGTGAAGAAACGGAGTATGGCTCTTTTGCTCTCAGTGCTAGCACAACAATGGATAGTATTGATGAGGCCATCGACAAACAGCAGTCGTGTTTACTTGTGTTAGAGAACTTACCTGAACTACCTGAAGAGGGACAACGGCATCTGGCTCAATTATTACTGGCGCGAGAACGTTGTGGGAAAAAGAATCTGCGTGTTATAACGATTTTTGACTCAGAACCGGAAACGTACATCACCAAAAATCAATTGCTGCCGGAGCTGTACTATCTACTCAACCAAGGCGTGGTGCACGTACCGCCATTGCGTCAGCGCCCTGACGACATCGTGACGATATTTCATTACTTCTTAAAACTGAGTTGTAAGAAATTAGGCAAAACATTGCCAAATGTCGACTCTAACTATCTTGCGCTACTGAGAGGCTATCCGTGGCCGGGCAACATCCGGGAGCTAAGAAACATCGCTGAGTTATACGCAATCGGAATTGTTAAATTAACGGGTAAAGAGCGCATCTACTCACAAAATGAGATTCAGCTTCCATTGGATGATTTGGTGGACGATTTTGAAAAGCAGCTCATAGAAGATGCGCTGTTTTTGCACTCCGGGCGAATTACGGATGCGGCAAACCATCTGCAAATACCGCGTAAAAAGCTGTATTTGAGAATGAAAAAGCACGGAATTGAAAAGGGCAATTACAAGTCGCGATAACAACAAAGCGTTTGGGGTCTGCATCAGTAAGCTCAAACGCTTTTTTCATCAAAATTCAGAGTGGCGAACACCAATCTGCAGCATAGAAAATTAACTGATCACCGTGAGATACGGATACCGGATCACGATGGCAATTACGGACATCGCCATTAAAGTTTGCGCGGAATAGTACGTGACCATCACCACTTGCCGAGAAAATACCGAGTAACCACCAAAGCGCTCAAAAGCCAGCACCGTGCCGGAAATGATGAAGATAAAGCTTCCTAACACCGCAAACGAAGACGACTGCGTTTTCCCACTTAGATAATACTCAATGGCCATCCAACACATGGTCATCAAAACCAAAATGTAGATCGCAACAGGGATTCTTTCTTTGCCGAGGTCAGGTCGAAACAGCCAGTAAAAGCAAATGCCGAGCCCGAACAAAGCAATAGGAAGCCAAGGAGTGAAATGCCATGCCGACATTAAGCTAAAGCCATAACTGTAGGACAAATGAGCAGAGCAAAATAGGCTTAGACCAATGATGAACTTATCTCGCGGTAACATTAGTAGTAAATCACCGAGTAGTGACAACGATAAACCCACTAATATCCACTGAGTGTAAGGCAGTTGACTCGCGGGAGAATTAAGCAAAATG
>NZ_JAWOQP010000095.1:902-1365 GCF_033337375.1 Vibrio sp. YT-17 | reverse complement strand
ATCGTGATGATCACTTCACTTAATACCTTGCCGTGCGGGTCGCTGTTTTCGTAAAAATTAGCGTTGTTTACAAACGCGTCTACCGCCTCTTGCACTGCGGGCGTGACCCAAGAAACAAACGAGATATTGTTGTTGTAAAACTCGGCGTAATAGCCAGCGCGCAAATACAAGTACAAGGCTTCAAGCTCATCACTACCGCCGCCAGTATAGGCCTTCGCCAAAGTCACCGTATGCTTTGCCACGTTGTACATGTGGTCAGAATCAAACGCCGCTTCTTGCACTCGGCTTTGAGCAGAGAACAGCTCGTTGATGCAACTTGCACCTTGAGTTTTTATCGCGCTGATCAAGTCGTTGCTGTTGGTGGTTGTGAACGATTCTACGTCACAAACCACGCTTGACGCTTCAACCGATTGGATAGCCCGCGTACGTAACGTCTGTTTCGGTGGCTGTGGTAACAATTCTG
>NZ_JAWOQP010000095.1:0-892 GCF_033337375.1 Vibrio sp. YT-17 | reverse complement strand
TTCTACACCGTGTTCGTGCTGATGATGTTCAACTTTCTCTGTGACTTGCGCTACTGGCTCGCTCATTGCGAACGCAGCAGTGCTGCTCAAGGTTGCCGCAATCGCGACGCTGAGGGTTTTCAGTTCCATCTTTGTTCTTCTATATAATGTGTTCCTTAAATGCCGATACCACGTGACATCACTTCGTGCTCTTTTCACAACAAAGAGCATCCTCATATAAATCTGATTGAGCTTTAAAATAAACAATTCATTAACAAACAAATTTAGCGGTATCACTTTTTAGTACCCAATTCGCCACACTACGAACTTTATTAAAATCGATTTGCTCAATAGACTTTGATGAACTAGCACTTAAAGACGCTACAACGAAGGATTTTGGCGTTATGAAAAAACCAAGCTACACTGTCGCTCTCCCAACATATTTAGAATGAAATCTATGACCGATGCCGATATCGAACTTCAGCACCTGTGGTTAGAAATCCAAACGCAACGCTGGCAAAACGTGTCCCGTTTTTTATTCAGTTACTACTGTTATAAAAACAATTTAGTAAATAAAAACAACAAGGTTTGTTGGGAAACAGCCCGTGATGTGTTGCCAGCCTCTATCAGCCTTAAAACTCGTAGACAGGCGGTTATTGAGCCTTTAGTTCCTGAAGAAACCGTGGTTGGTTTGCTCAAAGCCATCAGTAAAGATGGAGAGATGACGTGTGATGTGATGACGGCTACGCTTAACGCGTTTTTGCACTATGTGGTGATCAGCAAACAGGAGAAGCTACAGCTTAAACCTAACATGCCAGCGAGCTGGTATCAGCAGCATCACAGGTCTGTATTCGCCCGTTTTGAGCAAGCGGGAATAGAATTCAACAAATCAAATAACGCCCCTGTCGAGCCG
>NZ_JAWOQP010000094.1:0-1368 GCF_033337375.1 Vibrio sp. YT-17 | reverse complement strand
GAATGGTTAAAAAGTAATAATGGTACTTGAGGTCTTCTATCAACCTCAGTTCGTTTTCGATGGTTTGGTTGATGTCCTCCGGCACGCCTTCAGGAAAGCGACGCTCTTTACCTTGTTCCACCAACATTCGTAAGTAAGAATTTGGTGTATAGCCATTAGGAATCAGTTCTGTAGGGTATTCGTATTTCAGATCAGACAATTTGAATTCGCACAAATCCGCGATGTACTTACTTTCCTCTAGCCACTCTGGTTTGTAGATACGAACCAACTTATTCAGTGGTCGTAATGCGCGTTCAGCATTAGAAAGACGTTCAAAGCCCAGCTTATCAACACTGCAACCATGCTTAATGGCGGTGAGTATATGTTGTAAAGGCAGGCGCTCAGCCGTGTGCATGAGTACGCCGCCACAAGCTGTAATAGGCAGTTGCAATTCGTGAGCTAGCTTCTCGCAGTGATTTGTGTAGGCATCATCGTCGCCACCAAGATGACGTTGAATCGCAACCCATAGTCGATTGTTATGGTGTTGATTGAGCCAGCGCCCCCAGTAATGGTCACTCGCTTGATGGGTAGGAAGCCACAATACTAAGCAGTGACGAATCGACATCAGATCCCACTCAGAAAGCTGATAACTGCCTTTTTCGCTGCGTCGTCTCGCGTTAGTGATGATACGGCACATCTCAGCATAAGCTTTACGGCAGGGGCAAAGTAGGACTATTTGGCACTCTTCGTTGAGCCAGAACATACTGCCGACGATCTGTTTGATATCAAGTTTATGCTGTTCAATCGTTGCATGAGCTTTGACCACGCCAGCGACCGAGCACTCATCAGTAATCGCGATGGCATGGTAGCGATAAAAAGCCGCTTGCAACACAAGCTCTTCTGCATGAGAAGCGCCAGTGAGGAAAGAGAAATTAGACTGACAAAATAATTCTGCGTAACTCATAACGACTCAACAAAAATAGCCATGAAGAAACCAATGTTTATGTTGACCGCGAAATCCCCAGAACCAGCGACCTTGCTTGGTATGAGCAATGTAGTAATCGCGCATAATTTCGTCGCCATCCCACCATCCGGATACGATTCGTTCTGGTCCATGCACCAGCGATACTTGTTCTTGCAGAGCAATTGGGACAGGCAGTTGCATTGCTGGGCGCAGCAAATCTGGGATGCTATGAGTGGGTACGTCTGGCTCATCGGCTAGTCGGTATTGGCTGGCTTTCTCCGGTCTTGGGTCGCAGGCAATATCTGGCTTGAGCACTGCACTTTTCCCAAGTTTAGCTTGGAGTAAAGAGAGCAGTTCTAACGCATTCATCTGTCCTTTTGGCCCAGAAAAAAGATCTCGCGCAGCACTTAAAGGCTCACCCTGAC
>NZ_JAWOQP010000093.1:0-1370 GCF_033337375.1 Vibrio sp. YT-17 | reverse complement strand
AGCTTGTCATAATGGGCAATGCACTTTCCGTGAGGAGGTAAAACGAGCGTCGTCGTTGTCACACCACGCGCGGTTTGAATCGGCATGCTACCAACGACAAGCGTCTGTTGATGACTCTTCGCGATATTGGCTAAACGCTCTTGAATAGCACCGCTACCTAACGGCTCTGCATGTTGATGGTACTCTTCTCGACTGGCAAACAACACCGCATTTTCCGGTGTGAGCACCAGCTTCACTCCTTGATTGGCCGCCAAAGTACATTGCTGGTCAATAAAGTCCAAATTCGCCTGAATATCAGGCCCCGAAGTCATTTGAATGATGCCAACACGTTCCATGTGTTCTCTTCCTTCTACCACTTAGTCGGGCGATCTATTTAGCCTGCTCACGCAGTTTTTCTGGCAGCTTGTATTCGCCTTTACTACGTGAAATCTCTTTTACGGTTGGTGAATCTAACGGGCCTTTGACCTCGTAATTCACTTGGGTGAACACCTCTACAACTGGAGAAATTACCGTAGAAATCGCCAGCACGTACAGAGCGGTTTGAGGGGCTACCGCAAACGCCGTCAGCATTGGTAACCCTGACGTAATATCCGGCGTAAACTTCACTTCCGCATCCACCATTCTGCTGGTCATGTTTGCAATACCACGAATTTGCATTTCACCAGCTAGCGCATCCATCACAATATCATTGGTGATGAACACACCATCTTGGATTTTGCCTGTACCCGTGATGGAGTTGAACGCCATACCTTTGTCGAATACGTCGGTAAAATCGAGCTGCATCTTACGAATGATGGAGTCCAAGCTAAATAGGCCAAGCAAACGGGCCGCGCCGCTGACTTCACTCACGACCCCTTTGCCAAACTCTGTCGAGACATTCCCCTGCAAGGTTGGTGTCTTCATCGACCAAGGCGCACCATCCCAATTCATATTGGCGTTGATCTCGAACGGCGCTTGCTGGATCCCAGACGTGATACCAAAACGCTCCATCAGATCCGTGTTGTTATCGCCTTTCATTTTTAACGTCAGATTGGAATGGCTACGATCTTTGGTCAGCTCCCACCAACCATTCATATCGATGCGGTTTTTGCCGCTACTGAAGGTAATGTTTTTCCACTCCAAACGATCATCTTGACGCTGTAAGTCGACATTCACTTTGCCAACCTTGTAACCTTGCAGCCAAAAATCGTCGATGTTCAACGTTAAGTTTGGCATCTCAGCGTGAAACTTGCGGTCAAAGTTGGTAATAAGTGGCGCATTCTGATCTTCACTAGCGAAAATCGAACTGCGCTCTTTGGTCATTTCCTCAAAGTCTGGCAAGTACAAATGCAGATGGTCTAGAGACACCGAGAAATCGTACGGTTTGAGGT
>NZ_JAWOQP010000092.1:0-1377 GCF_033337375.1 Vibrio sp. YT-17 | reverse complement strand
TCTTGTCATTAAGACAACAATAATAATCTTATGATATAATGACGAAAACTCTGTGTGTGTGTGTGTGTGTGTGTGTGTGTGTGTGTGTGTGTGTGTGTTCCATGTTTTTCTCCTCACTGACTTGGTCAATCCATGTGAAATTTGGCACAGTGGTAGAGGGTCATGGGAGGATGCCAATGAAGCAATATTACATCAATTGGCCAAAGGGGGGCGCTATAGCAACCGATTGAAATTGCAAACTTTGAATGGGCATATCTCATGCCCCGTATGTCGTAGAGACATGAAACTTTGCACAGAGATGCCTCTCCTCATGAGGAACACATTTGCCTCAAGAACCCATAACTTCCGCTTATATAGATTTTCCGCCATTTTGAATTTGTTGAAAAACACTTCAAATGGATCTCTTCCTAGGAAGTTTGAGCGATCTGCATGAAACTGGGTGAACATAATCTAGGGACCAATATCTAAAGTTCCCTCTTGGCAAAAGTTGGAAAACTTACTAAAACTGAGCTTCTATAAGGCAATGAATATTGCGGAGGGCGTGGCTCATCACATAAAGGTGTATAACATCTCAAGGGTTTCACCCATCACCACGCAACTTTGTAGGCATATGACCACACATAATCTGAGGGGACCCCTCCATTATTGACCCCATCAAACAAAATGGGGGCGCTAGAGAGCTCATTTCTTATCTAGGCCTAACCGCCATATGGATTTTTACTAAACTTGGTAGATATGTAGAACAGGACGCCTCAAGGTGACTGGAGAAATTTAACTCTAATTGGCAACTGGGTGGCGCTATAACAACAGAAAAATGCTTAAAAATGGCTAAAATGCGACCGATCGCTGTGGCTCCCCCTGTGGACCAATGTTTGTTTTTTTCTTCTAATTTTTGGTATGACTAAGTCATGGTATGGTATGCTGTACATAATCACGGAAACTGTCAGTGTGTCATTCTGTCAGTCAGTCATTCTGTCTGTCCCACGTTTTTCTACTCACTGATGTAGTCAATCTATGTCAATCAATCAATCAATCAATTTTATTTATAAAGCCCAATATCACAAATCACAATTTGCCTCACAGGGCTTTACAGCATACGACATCCCTCTGTCCTTAAGACCCTCACAGCTGATCAGGAAAAACTCCCCAAAAAACCCTTTAACGGGGAAAAAATGGTAGAAACCTCAGGAAGAGCAACTGAGGAGGGATCCCTCTTCCAGGACGGACAGACGTGCAATAGATGTCGTACAGAACAGATCAGCATAATAAATTAACAGTAATCCATATGACACAATGAGACAGAGAGAGAGAGAGAGAGAGAGAGAGAGAGAGAGAGAGAGAGAGAGAGAGAGAGAGAGAGAGAGAGAGAGAGAGAGA
>NZ_JAWOQP010000091.1:0-1379 GCF_033337375.1 Vibrio sp. YT-17 | reverse complement strand
CTCTACGTTATAACGGTTCTTATAGTAACGATTGTTGTAGCCCCACCAATCTTCACCAACATGCTTAAAGGTAACACTTTTCCCTTTTTTAACCTTATCTAGGTAGTATGGTGCTGCCGTTGGTTCAGCTTTGAAGTTGAATTTACGTACAAAGTTATCCGGCATGCCATCGTTGTTTTCATCCTTCTCACCTTTGAAAAAGTGTTTTGGACGAGGTTGGAAGCCATTGCTTGGCATATTAATCATGACCATCAGAGAGTCATGACTCTGTGCAACCGCTAAATTAACACGGATGGTGTAATCATCAATTTTTTCCACGCTAACAATGCTGTTGGTAAAAAAGTCATTGTACCAAGGGTCAATAATGTCTTTTGAGGTGTAGTACTGCATCATGAAGACATAATCATCGGCCGTGATTTTCTCACCATCAGACCATTTCGCAGTGTCATCAAGCTTAAAATAAACCGTTTTATTATCTTCACCAAATGCCCATGACTTAGCCAATTGAGGAATCCACTTACCCGTATTTGGGTGACGTTGAGCCATTTTTGGCGTGCCATCCATCAAATATTGGCGCAATCCAGAGTTAGCATCCGGACCAACACTGCGTAATGTCTGCGGAAAACTTTCGATGTAAGTGCGGTAAGTTCCACCATAAACGGCTTCTTCCGAAGCAAATAACGGCTCATTATTATTTGAAACCCACTCGATATCAGCAGGCAACTCAGCTGCATGCAGTTGAAAACTGACAGCAGTCAGTGCAGCCAAAACTGAAAATGGCATTTTTTTGGTCATATTTCTTCCTTGTTGTGTTTGCGCACTAAGGTCAGTACAAGGAAGACGAGTGTGAAGCTCACGATAGGCTGCGGACACGACAGTACGCAGATAGGAAATAGTAGGAGCATAATATGAAAGCGACATCCTGCCGACTTCTATATTGATTTCAAAGAGTTTCACCAGGTCATCCTAGACCTTACAACGCAGTGAATGCATCTTCGACATAGTATTCGTTACCTATTTGTAACGCAAGCCATCTACAGCACATGGTTGCATTTTCGGCTTATCATTATCAATTATGTTATTAAAGTGTGATCGATATAGTGCATTCCCCTGTAGGACTAAGAATAATCCGTAGAACCTTTGTTCTCATCGGGTAATTCGTTGTTCTGAGAAAGAAAAAAGGTGAGGCATCCTAGCCTCACCTTTATCCATTTGATGCTCGAGAGTTATTACTTGCTAGCTAAGCTGTCGTTTATAGATTTCAATACGGCAGCAGGGTCCGTCGCCTGAGTGATCGGACGGCCAATAACAAGGTAGTCAGAACCCGCTTGAATAGCATCAACTGGCGTCATAATACGACGTTGGTCGCCTTGATCAGA
>NZ_JAWOQP010000090.1:0-1385 GCF_033337375.1 Vibrio sp. YT-17 | reverse complement strand
AGTCTATTTGCGGAACGCTTGCAGGATATTCCTACACAAAACATTCGCATTGTCGGCACAGCGACTTTACGTACTGCCACCAATGTGGATGTATTTCTAGAGAAAGCGAACCAGATTCTGGGGCAGCCAATCGAAGTCATCTCTGGTGAAGAAGAAGCCGCCACTATCTATAAAGGTGTTGCCCACACATCAGGTGGTAGTGGTCGTCGCCTTGTGGTTGATATTGGTGGCGCGAGCACTGAGCTGATTATTGGCGAAGGTTTTGAAGCGAAAGCCCTCACCAGCCTAAAAATGGGCTGCGTGACATGGTTGGAGAACTTCTTTAAAGATCGCCAACTGAATGCCCGTAACTTCGAAGCTGCGATTGAAGGCGCAAAGCAAACCATCAAGCCAATCTTAGAACAGTACACCGATCTTGGTTGGGATGTGTGCGTAGGTGCATCTGGTACCGTTCAGGCGCTACAAGAAATCATGCTGGCGCAGGGTATGGACGAAGTAATTACTCACTCCAAACTTAAGCGTTTACAAAAGCAAGCCATGCTAGCCGATCATTTGGAAGAGCTCGACATCGAAGGTTTAACGCTTGAGCGTGCCTTGGTCTTCCCTAGCGGCCTGTCTATTCTTATCGCGATTTTCGAGTTACTTGAAATCGATGCGATGACACTCGCGGGCGGCGCACTGCGTGAAGGCTTGGTTTATGAAATGGTCGACGAGCTGCGTCAAAATGACATTCGTGCTCGCACCATTTGTAGCGTGCAAAGCCGTTATCAGCTTGATTGCCAATATGGTGAACAAGTGGCAACGCTGGCAGGTAAGCTTTTAGAGCAAGCCGGTGGCGATGAGTGGATTGCTGAGCCTCAAGGTAAAGTTCTGCTCGAAACCACAGCAAAATTGCACGAAATTGGCCTAACCATCGACTTTAAAAAAGGCGGTGAACATAGTGCTTACTTACTGCAAAACCTCGATTTGCCAGGCTATACACGTGCGCAGAAGTTCTTTATTGGTGAAATTGCACGCCGTTACCGCGAGCAGCTAAGCTCACTGCCAGAGCAACATGCTATATCTGGAACAAGTGCCAAACGCGTGCTGCGTTTGCTGCGTCTTGCGGTTCTACTGACCCACCGCCGCAACCCAAGCTTAGAACCACAAGTCGAGCTATTGGCTGAAGGTGATAAACTGACGTTGAGCATTGATGCGAAATGGCTAGAAGCTAACCCGCTTACAGCTGCTGAGTTAGAAATAGAATCGAACCGTCAAACAGACATTGGTTGGCCATTAACGATTACCGCTTGCTAATGATTGTTATCGAGTAAAAAGGCTCCTTATGGAGCCTTTTTGTTATTTGGCATTCCAATGCACAGTGCTTGGAGCTTTAGAACACCCAT